>NZ_JRNX01000871.1 GCF_000786645.1 Halobacillus sp. BBL2006 | reverse complement strand
GTCGTCAGGTCGTTCAGGCTGCACCTCAAAAATAATCGACTGCAGCTGATCATCCTCGAGATTCATCACAAGAGTTGTGTCCGCCTGCTTTTCTAACGTCGTCCCCCGAAAATCAAACTGATCGAATGAGTCGAACGATGCTGTGTAGGTGGTGCTAGCTCCGTTATCGGTTTTCCTTACTTCATCCGCTTCCTCGAGCAAAGACTTGCTCCATGTGAAAAAGTCGTCGAGCGGAGCGATCTCTTCCAGTACACGGTGTGGAGCCTCGCCTTGCTGCCAATCATCTCCTGCTTTCACATAAAAATAATCGCCTTCAAAATAGATATCGAAATGAAACATTGTATCGTCGGAGACAGGTGTTCGAACTTGAAAATGGGATCGTTCCTTTGACCAGTACCCTTCACTGTGCGAGGCAAGTTCGCCGTCAATCTTGTATTCCGTTTCAACCTGATAACTTTTAGTTTTCAGCTGATCAAGCTCTTCCCCCCACGTGTTGTACTGATACTCTTGCTGACTGGGAAAGACAGAAAAACCGAGCCATAATCCGAGCAAAACAGCTAAAAGAGGTACGAACCATTTTTTCACGGGTCTATAAGTAGCCATTCAAATCATAGCCCCCGCTCTTCTGCCAGTAACCTCTCTCACGTTCGTCCGTAAACTCCAATCGATTGAGCCATTTCACAGATTTATAGCCATACATGGAAGGGTGATACAACCGGCAAGGATAGCCCTGTGCTTTTTTCAATGGCTGTCCGTCCATTTCGAACACAAGCATCGCTTCTTCCTCGAGCAATTGCTTTGTTGTAAAAGTGTCATAATAGGTTTTATCACCTGAATAGGCCGTCACGTACGGTGAAGAAGTGGTCATGTCCAGCTCTTTCAGGAGATCTTTTACGAGAATTCCCTTCATTTCCACCCCATGGACACTCCACCCTGTGACGCAGTGAAAATCGTCAACAATCATTGTAGAAGGAAAACGTGGGACATCAGCAAGTGTGACCGTTTCCGATTGGTTGACATGCCCATCGATCGTTAAGCTCCAGTCTGTCGTTTCATAGTGAGGATAATCATTCGTAACATTATAAATTCTGAAGTAACCTCTTCGTTTATTGGCATCTGTTGAGAGCGATAATGTCGGAATCAGCCATTTGATTGAACCTCCAATCAATAAAAACAAGAATCCTAACCCAAAGAATTTGATAAAATCCCGCCGTTGAAGCTTGTTTTCCCTTATTGCCTCAGGAACTGGAGCTTTTGCCCTCCACCACTTCGGCCACGGAATATGCAAGTCAAAGAAGTGTCCTGCACTGTGGACGATGACCCACGGTAAGAATAAAAATGTAGCCCAGTCGTGGATGATGACCGAGTAATTACGGACAGCCACTGGTAAATAGGTCTGAAAGTACATCATCAGTCCAGAAACAATCCATAACACCGCAAACATCATCGTCCAATATCCATTGTATTTTTTTACAAAGGGCCGTTTGAATAAATGCCGAAAGAGAGGTCTCAAAGCTATGATAACGATCAAGATATACATGCAAGCGATTACAAAATGAACCGTGACAAGAGGAAAATGAATTTGATTGAACCACGTCCGCGCTGGGGTGATCAATAAACAAAGACCTGTCATTAATAATAATGTAAAGATAAATGCATGAATGAAATGAACACGTACCTGGGTCTTTCTCAACACTTTATCCTCCCTTCCTACGATTGGATTCATTGTATCACGATGCACCTTTCTGCTTTCATCCTGCCGCTTGATAAGATTCAGGAATACATCGGCACATCTGTTCGTACAATTATTTTTGGGTCCAATGATATAAAAAAGGAGGATGAAGGGAGAGGCTGACCTCCTATACGCCTCAAGTCTTAGGAAAAAACTAGCCTGTAGTACGCTGCAGTCGAGCAAAGGATCGAGTACCTTTAAAAAGAAGCAGCAAGTAAACCAACTCACTCAACGAACTGGAGGGAAAAAACGTGCAATCGTTAACTAACTGGGCTTTTCGCAATAAAGCAGCAATGTCGTTATTCGTCATGATTACGTTATTAATCGGAACCATCAGCTATTTTCGCCTGCC
>NZ_JRNX01000090.1 GCF_000786645.1 Halobacillus sp. BBL2006 | reverse complement strand
TGAGTCCGTTGAAAATAGGGAATTACAAACCGCTGTTGACAAAAGTAACATCTTTAACAATAATTAATGGAGTAACACAAGGTTACGTTACCCTTTTGTTACTCCTTTTTCTGTCAACCGGTTAACTATATACAGCGTCGTATTTCTTGCGTTCTTTCATGTAGTAATATGAAGAAATATAAAATGAAACTATTTGTAATGTCTCTGCTAAAATTATGTGTTTTTGCCTTTTGAATTAAATTTATATCATTTCATCCTATTCTAACGATTTAATTTAATCATAGTAAGGATTTCTAATTTTTAATTTGTATTTTCCACTTTCTGCTCGCTCAAAATAAAAACTATAAGTATTGGCTATCAGGGCTAACCTTTCGCTACCGCGTATCGAAATAATTTCTGAAAAGTCAGCACTACACAGATAAAATTCTTGATTGATTTTCTTTAAATTTAGAATTGGGTGATGAGTCTTTCCATTAATAACTATACTTGTTTCTTCGGCAACATGTAATTTAGCTTGATCGGCCCCCTTAAGCTGGATGATTTCCAACCATTCCCTCGAAAAACCCGATATTTTCTCCTTAAAATTTTTAGCTTTGTCTAATACTAGCTCTTTAACTTCGCGCATACTACCACTGGCCTCTTCATTATTTATAAATGAACTTAATTCTGTTGAAACCTTTCTTGATGCTATTCCAGATAAATAAATCTTAACTGCAATTAAATTTGGAAGTCCTAATTGAACTAGTAGAGCTAAATTTTCATAAACCTCAGATTGTTCTTCACATTCCAGACTTTTCAAGACTTTTGATATTGCATTTATTACCCAAGGTAGGGTAAAGCCATAGAATTGCTTACAAAACTTATTTTCTTTATCATTCAAATCACTTAAAGACTGACCTAATATCCATTTTCTTCTTAAATTTTCATTTAAGTTATCAACCACATATTCATTAAATGGCCTCGACGGCAATTCAGTAATAAAAATCTCTACATCTGCTAACAGGTTTATTATACTTTCTTCATCTTTATTTTCTTCTAAAAGCTTATTTGCTAATTCCTTTAACCTATCTACCTCTTGCCTAATATACCGAGCAGATTGAAGAGGTAAACCAGTAGAAACAAGGCTCACCTTTTCTTCTTTTTCAAGAGATTTCAAAGCTGTACTTCTAGCTTTTAAAATAGCTAAGACCTTCTGTTCATCAAACCCATCTAGATGTTGAGCTTGTAGATATGCTAAGGAGCTTCGAAAAAAATCATCTATCCATCCTTCAGCGCCAGTAATATTTTCAGATTCTAACTCTAACGATAGTAAAGTATCATCAATCAAGTCTAAATTCTCTTTAATATTTATTTGCCGCCTTTCATCACCTATAGATGTAAAATCGTTTTCTGCAATTAATTGTAAGAGAGTATCAAAGTCCATGCCAATATCTTCTGCAATTATTATAAACCATTTAATCAATATTAATAATCCACTCTTTACTTTTGTAAGTTTACTCGCATCAAAATACTCTTTAGCAACTTCTCTTTGCCAACTAGTTCTCCACTTGCTTTGAGTTAAATCGATACCAAAAAGAATTTTCCCTTCTCTATCAATAAAACTTCTACCAGCTCTACCTGCTAAATTCCAAAAATCATTATGACTAACTTTTTTAGATTGGTCTAACCAAACATTAGTAACTAAAATCGAGGATACTCCTATATTTACTCCTTGGCTTAATGTAGAAGTGGCAACAATAATTTTTGCGTTACCTTCCCTAATCAGTTTTTCAATATAGAGTCTAACTTCATTAGTGAGGCCAGCATGATGACAAAGTATACCATACTTTGCTAAACTTAAAATTTCAGAATCCTTCCCATATGCTTCAAGACAAGCTAGTTCGAACAAATGAAACACTTCGGGTGTTTTCCATGTATGTTCCTCATGATCTTGCATCCCTGTAACCATTTCCCTAGCTTGAGATAACACCATATTTTTTTTACCCACATAAATAAGAACGGGACCAATTTCAGATAGTCTTAAGGCTGAAGCAGCGTATGCTTGCTTTTTATCCCTAGGGAAATAATATGATGACCTTCTTTTTTGTATCTTAATTGGTGTGATGAAATTTTTGTTAAAAGAAACTTCATCCTCCCAAGAAATATTCACGTTATTGCCTGTGTACTCAAGTAAACCGAACCTTTGCGTTGAAGGCCGCCATGAGGACTTAATATTATTTCTTCTATCTTCCGTTATCCATTCAGCAATTTCTTCTGAGTTAGGAAGTATTGCTGAGAGCATTATTATTTTACCTTCAACAGTTTTAATATGATAGCGTAGTTCCTCAATAAACATTTCAGTATTTATATCCCTAATACTATTTCCTAACAAATGACCTTCGTCAATTACAACTAAGCCAATATTGCTCTTTATTTCTGAATTGCTTCTCCAGATAGCTTTTGCTTTTTCAGGAGTAGAAATAATTACATTACTATTTTCGATAATTATTTCATCTAATTTACTGAATTGAGTTCCACCATATAATTGTGAAACTTTATACCCTAAATTACCAAGAGTATTGGAGAGTGCTTCTTCTATTTCATAAGCTAACGACCTAAAAGGTGCAAGATAAAGAACATATGATTCAGGGTTATTTATAAGACTTTGAAGTATTGCGATTTCTGCTATTCTTGTCTTTCCGCTGCTCGTTGGTATAGAAATAACCGCACCTAAAGGGGATAGTGCTTTTGGTAAAGATCTTTTTTGAGAATTAAAAAGCTCTACAACAGGTGATTTTTGAAAGGCAAGTGTTTTTATGTAATCACTAACTTGTTTATCGCTTCCTTCAAGCAACTTCGGAAGTGTTGACCATAAAGAGTTGTCTTCAAATCCATCAATGATAATAATTAATAACCTAATAACCCACCACATTGCTGGCTCTTCATCTATAATAAGTAATTCTAATAAGTCATTTAGATTTTCTTTTGTTTGTT
>NZ_JRNX01000009.1 GCF_000786645.1 Halobacillus sp. BBL2006 | reverse complement strand
TGTATGTAGTAAGGAAAGTGGAGGAAGATGCAGTTATGAACACAATGACAATCGCAATTGACGGGCCAGCAGCCGCCGGTAAAAGTACAGTAGCAAAGAGGGTAGCGGAAAAGCTTTCTATAATATATGTAGATACTGGAGCAATGTATCGTGCATTAACATGGAAAGCCATCCAGAAGAACGTTTCTTTAGAAGATGAAGAGAATCTCGCTAAGTTGTTGAAAAATACAGAATTAAAGCTTGTTCAGTCACCTTCTGGTCAGAAAGTAGTCTTGGACGGAGCGGACGTTTCCGAAGACATCAGAACGAATGAGGTAACAAATCAGGTTTCTATTGTTGCAAAGCACAAATCTGTCCGTGAAGAGATGGTTAAACGACAACAGGAGCTTGTAGAAGAGCAAGGGGTCGTTATGGACGGTCGTGACATCGGAACGCACGTGCTCCCGGATGCAGACGTTAAGATTTACATGATTGCTTCTGTCGATGAACGCGCGGAGCGACGTCATAAAGAAAACCTGGATAAAGGATACGGTTCGGATCTTGAAGAAATCAAAGCAGATATAAGAAAACGCGATGAAATTGATTCTAATCGCAAAACCGCTCCTTTAGTCAAAGCAGAGGATGCCATTGAAGTGGATACAACTTCATTATCCATTGAAGAGGTAGTAGAGCGGATTATTTCTATCGTAAAAGAAAAGCAGCACAAGGAGGGGTAATCGAATGAATCTATATAAATTAGGAAAGTTGCTTTGCACATTGATCTTTTATCCTCTATACCGAATTAAAGTAATCGGAAAAGAGAACATCCCAAAGGACGGCCCGGTTATTATTTGTTCGAACCATATATCTAATATCGACCCTCCCGTTGTTGGGATTACGAGCAGTCGAAATATCTATTTCATGGCTAAAGAAGAATTGTTTAATAACAAGTTCTTTGGGGGAATATTGAAAAGAGTCCATGCATTTCCAATTAAAAGAGGGATGAGGGACCGTAACGCTTTGAGGCAAGGGTTAAATGTGCTCAAGGATAACCATGCCTTGGGATTGTTCCCGGAGGGTTCCCGCCAGAAAAACGGTGAAATCGGCAAAGGGCTCGCTGGAGCAGGTTTTTTTGCATTACGTTCTGAAGCTACGATTGTGCCATGCGCCATTATAGGACCGTATGAAAAGTTCAAACCACTGAAGGTAGTTTATGGTGAAGCCATTGATATGACAGAATTTCGACAAGAGAAGGCGTCGGCTCAAGTCGTTACTGATCGAATTATGGAAGAAATCAGACAATTGCATAAAAATCATAGCTGAGAGAAGCGTAAACACTTGACAAAATGCTCTAAATATTAGAAGTTAGACAAAAGGGCATTTCTGTATCATAAGGTTGTGTCGGAAATTGAAGGAGGTAGCTTGGTATGGATGAAATGAATCAAGAAGTATCTGGAATGAAAGAATTCTCTGCTGGGGACATTGTGACTGGTAAAGTCGTAAAGATTGAAGAAAAACAAGTCCTCGTAGATGTTGGATATAAAGTAGAGGGGATTGTACCTATCAGTGAATTATCCAGCCTTCATGTAGAAAAAGCATCTGATGCAGTTAGCGAAGGTGATGAACTTACGCTACAAGTGAAAAAAGTGGAAGACGATGAAATCGTTCTTTCCAAGCGTGCTGTCGATGCTGACAAAGCATGGCAGGATCTTGAAGAGAAATTCGAAAGCGGAGAGATTTTTGAAGC
>NZ_JRNX01000870.1 GCF_000786645.1 Halobacillus sp. BBL2006 | reverse complement strand
TTACCATTGGACTTGTGGCAGGAATCATTGGCGTTATTTTCCGTCTAAATAATATGAAGATTAATGATATTGCTGAAGGTTTTGCTCAGGGAGCAAAGGACTTGCTGCCTGCTGCTCTTGTCGTAGGGATGGCGAAAGGAATCGTTATTATTCTTGGAGGAGATGATCCGACTTCTGCTTCCGTCCTGAATACGATTTTACATTCTGCAGGTCAATTGTTTGATGGAGTACCGGAAGTGATCTCGGCCTGGTTTATGTTTGTCTTTCAATCCATCTTCAACTTCTTCGTTGTATCTGGATCCGGGCAGGCGGCCTTGACGATGCCTTTGATGGCTCCGCTCGCAGATATTGCTGGAGTCACCCGTCAGGTTGCTGTTCTTGCCTTCCAATTAGGAGATGGCCTTACGAATATCATCGTGCCAACTTCCGCTGCATTAATGGGGACACTCGGAGCGGCACGTCTTGATTGGGGAAAATGGTTCGCCTTCATTATTAAGTTTCAATTAATTCTCTTCGGATTAGCAAGCGTATTTATTATTGCCGCTGTTTTAATCAATTTTAGTTAACATAGACACACAGGAGGAAGGACAAATGATAACACTTATAAAGAACGCTACCGTCTACAGTCCGCTCCCTTTAGGGAAAAAAGATGTCCTGATTGCAGATCGTAGAATTGCATATATCAGTGACTCGATTGAGGAATTTAATGATGAATATACTCAGGTCATTGATGCAGAGGGGAAGATCCTTGCGCCTGGATTTATCGATGGTCACGTCCATATCACTGGGGGAGGCGGGGAAGGTGGTTTCCGCTCCCGCACCCCTGAACTCAAGCTCACAGATGCGACCTTGAGTGGCGTCACAACCGTAGTAGGGGTGATCGGTACGGACGGAACGACAAGAACGATGACGAATTTAGTTGCGAAAGCTAAAGCACTACAGGAAGAAGGGATATCATGTTATGCCCATACTGGTTCGTATCAAGTTCCTGTCCGGACACTTACAGGAAAGATTGAAGACGATATTCTGTTGATCGATCTTATTATTGGAGCCGGGGAAATTGCGATCGCTGATCACAGGTCTTCTCAGCCAACTGTTCAGGAACTCGCGAAAATTGCATCACAGGCGAGAGTCGGTGGAATGCTATCCGGAAAAAAAGGGGTAGTAAATGTTCATGTAGGAGATAGTGAGGATCGGCTATCGGTCATTCAAGGCGTCGTCTCTACGACGGATATTCCTATCAGCCAGTTTTACCCGACGCACATTAACCGGAACAAGTCATTGTTTGAGGCAGGCATCGAATATGCCAAGCAAGGGGGGAATGTGGATTTCACGACAAGCACAATCCCGAAATTCCTCGAGGACGGGGAAGTGAAAAGCAGCGAAGCCCTTAAACGGATGCTCGATGCGGGTGTACCGATTGAGCGAATGACTTTCACGTCTGATGCCCAAGGGAGCTTACCGGATTTTGATGCAGCTGGCAACTTGATCGGGATGAAGGTCGGTACCATCCATTCCATGTACGAAGCTTTTGTGGAAGCAGTAAGAGAGCTTGAAGTTCCTTTACAAGATGCGCTTCAAGTGATCACATCAAATCCTGCAAACATATTAGGGTTAAAATCTAAAGGTGAAATCAAACAGGGAAAGGATGCAGATATCGTCCTTCTCGAAGCGGACTCGCTTCAAATAGATTCCGTCATGGCTCAAGGGAAAATGATGGTGATGAACGGGGAGGCACTCGTTAAAGGTACATTTGAATAGATGAAAGGACCTCCCTGTTGAGGGAGGTTCTTATTTTTTCTTCCAGGAAAATAATTGTTTAAGTTTGAACCACTTTTTTGAGAGGAGAATTTTCTTTGGTTTAATGAAGCCGTCACGAAATTGATAGATTTGCCCTCTTTCCTCATAAATACCGAGAACTTCCGCCTTCACTTGCTGTTTGAGGTATTTTCGAAAAGGGAACGATTGATACCGTTTAGGATGATAAAATGGGGTGGAATACAAGAAGGGATATTCATACAAAGGACCTTCGTATATAAGCTTGAGATCTTCGTGATACCTGAAATCATCAGGGGTGACAAGTGAACTTGCTTTGCTGAATAAGGGTGAACCACTTCTGTCTAACACTTCTGATACAAACTGCGAACAGAAGTAACTCGCAGGCACTTCTATCGGTTGGTTGATTGGAACACCTAACAAACCTGCATAATTATAGAAATAGGTCTTATAGTTTCTGGCAAAAGTTTTAACTAATCTTTCTAGTTTTTGGTAGTTTCTTCGTGACAGCGTATATTCATAAACCGCACAAGTAGCGTAAGGGTACCAACTGAATGTCCCTTCTACAAAATCCTCCTGCACAAACCCGCCCCAAAATGGATTAGTAGGTTTACGCCGTCCGAAGCTGTAAATCCGTTTCATACTTTTATCGAGTGCCAGGGAGGCATGATTATATGGAGCAGAAGTGAAAGTTTTTATAGCTCGATTCGTGAATGAACCCGTGTTAGACAGCAAAATATATATGGATTTCATAAAAGGCCTCCAGAAAATCTATGTTTCTGTAAATATACTATATTTATCCATTTTCTGAAACTTCCAGTAATCATTGTATTCCTCTTTTCTTCACCGATGTGGTATTCTCTAACTAACCATCGTGAATGAGAAAGGGTTGTCTGTTTATGAGAATCCTATCAAATATGCTTGCTTTCAGTATTTTTATTATCAGTCTTGGAGTGATCCTCTATGTTTTCTTGCCTAAGCTGGAGGGATCCTTGCTGCTTCAGTCATTTCAGAAAAAGGATGTGCCGATGCCTACTATGCTTCATCCTAAGGTAGAGGAGTATAAAAATAATTTGATCGCTTCATCAAAGGAGAGAGGCATTGATATCGTCATTACAGAAGGTCATCGTTCTATGGAAAGGCAAAATGAGCTCTATGATCGAGGCCGCTCGACAGATGGGGATATCGTGACTTACGCAGAAGGTGGAGAGTCCTATCATAATTATGGACTGGCCATCGACTTTGCACTTCGTCTTGAAAACGGCAATGTAGTCTGGGATATGAATCGAGACGGTAATGGCAACGGGGAGGCAGATTGGTTGGAAGTCGTATCTCTTGCCAAAGATATGGGATTTGAGTGGGGTGGGGATTTTTCTAATTTTAAAGACTATCCCCATTTTCAAATGGATTTCGGTCTATCGATCCGTGAATTGCAATTCGGGAAACGTCCTAAAGTAGATCAGTATGCAGAAAAATAGAGGAAATAAAAAAGGCGCCTTCTGGTAAGGGCGCCTTTTGGTTTTAGTTTTGGTAAGCTTCATAAGGTTTAATCATGGCATGGATGGTTTCGGTGTAAGGCATAGCCAAATGAACTTCGCTGCCTAATCGGAGAG
>NZ_JRNX01000869.1 GCF_000786645.1 Halobacillus sp. BBL2006 | reverse complement strand
CTTAACCAAAAGGAGAAGGAAACGGATTCTCAAAAGAATTATCCTTCGAGAAAGTCTAAGGGTTCAAAATTGTGTAGAATCATGGATGATTCTTACATGGTTGGGTCACCTAAGTTGTTTACCTCTTCCTCTAGCACCGCAATCCGGTGCTAGTTTTTTCATGTCATTTTTATTGAATTATTATCAAAAAATAGTTTGCCTTAGTTTCAAGGAGGTACAGACTTGGGATTAAAGACAACAGGAAATCTGCATAACCGAATGGCCGTCCTTCGAGCCGAGAAGAAATGGTCGCAGAAAAAGGTAGCTGAAAAAATTGGAGTAAGCAGGCAGACCATCCTCTCTCTCGAGAACAATCGATATAACCCTTCTCTAAAATTAGTCTTTGAACTTGCCCGTTTATTCGAAAAAGATGTGAACGAAGTATTTCAGTATGTACCTAAGGAGGAATGATTCTTGATAGTCTTGCTTGCTATCATTTTAGTCCCTTCATTCCTGGTCTTTCTATTCATTTCATTAAAATTCATATGGGGGAAGAAGGAAAGGACGAAAGAGGAAAGCAAATTACTAGTACTTCCTATATGATGTCCTCTCCTATCTTCCCCATTGGCTGGCTTTTGATCGAAGCCTACCATAACTATAGAACCTCTTTCCTTATCAGCTTATCGAGATTGGATATGGATTATTGTGCTGCTTACATTCATCGTTCAAGGCGCTGTCATTTTTATATATAAAAGAAGGGTGTGATTCGCCCTATAAAGAACAGGCTAGGCATATGCATTTTTCGCTTTTCCCTGCCCCTTCTCCGATTTTGAAGTCTCAATGAACTTCATGACTAAAAGCAATAAGAGAACGCCTATCCCTCCTGCAATGGAATAGCTTATATTTAAGTAATCTCCCATGACAAGGGACATACCTGGTGGACCAAAGGCAACCCCCACAAACCTTGCAGAGCTGTAAAAAGAGGTGATCGTCCCTC
>NZ_JRNX01000868.1 GCF_000786645.1 Halobacillus sp. BBL2006 | reverse complement strand
CTTTAGAGATGCTTTTTCAAAGATTATGGGTACCCCGCCTGCATTGGCGGGAGAGAAGAAGGTTTTTAAGGCGTCCTGGCTTGATACACCGCTTGGGCCAATGGTTGCCATTGCGGATGAAAGAGCACTTTTTCTGCTTGAATTTGTGGACCGACGAGGGTTGGAGAGGGAATTGGAGCGTCTCAGAGAAAAAACAAATGCAGCGATTATACCTGGACACACTGAACCGATTCTCTCTATTGGGGAAGAGTTGAGTTTATACTTCAAAGGAGAACTCACTCATTTTCACACCCCTCTAGGGAATCTAGGCACACCGTTTCAAAAGAGGGTGTGGGAAGAGTTGAAAACTATTCCCCGAGGGGAAACGCGCTCGTACTCTGAGATCGCATCTGCTATTGGACGGCCTTCGTCTTACAGGGCGGTGGCAAGGGCTAATGGTGCGAACCAGATAGCGATCGTTATCCCCTGTCACAGAGTCATCAATGCGAGTGGAGAGCTGGGTGGCTATGGAGGCGGCTTAACACGTAAAAAATGGCTGGTTCATCATGAAAAACAAGGAGTCATACAGGATGTTTGACAAAAGAAAAATGGGCTGTCGGTAAGTTCAACAGCCTATTTTTGTACATAAATAATTAATCGATGTAATCTGGATAATCTGTGATAATTCCGTCGACGCCTGCTTTTACTAAGGGTTTAACAGAATCAGCTTCTCTGACGGTCCAAGGGTATGTTTTCATCCCGAATTCATGAATACGTTCCACAAGTCGTTTGCTAATCATGGTTTTATTAGGGTTCAAATACTCCGCGTAAGAAGAGAATTCTGTAAGTTGCTGTTCGGATATCCCATCAGGACTGAATTCTAGCAGCAAACCGGTCGAAACTTCTGGAAGAATCGAGTGAAAAGTTTTCACAGATTCATGCTCAAAGGATTGTACGATAATTTCTTTATTTTTGGGCTTGTCCAGATTCCGCTCTTTGAGTAGATGAGCTACTCTCTGTTCGATTCCCGGATAAAGAGATGGGGATTTGAGTTCAATAAGTATGCCGATTTTTCCTTTGTATTCATCGAGAACCTCTCCGAGTGTCGGGATCTTTTCACCGGCAAATTTTTTACTGAAAGAGCTGCCTGCATCGAGTGCTTTTAACTCTTCAAAAGTAAGGTTTTTGACCTTCCCCGTTCCGTCCGTTGTACGATCAACTGTAGTGTCGTGGATTACCACA
>NZ_JRNX01000867.1 GCF_000786645.1 Halobacillus sp. BBL2006 | reverse complement strand
AAGAAAAATAAACAAAAGCCTGACCATACTGGCGGTAAAAGTCCGGAGCACTCTAAATCTGAACGATCGAAAAAGCCTCATCCTGAGAAAAGCGAGACGAAGCAAAAAGAGAAGAACGACCAACAACAGCCGTCTGAAACAGGCACAGAGAAAGTCCTACATAACAAGAAAGAAGAACATTCATCGAGTCATTCATCTCAAGTTGTGAATCGTAAATCAGTCAATGATGAACCTGAACTTCTTCACGATGGAAAAGTAAAAGAAAAGCCTCAATCCGATCAGTCGGATGAGGATGATTCATTTGAAAAATTCCTTAACAGGCTTCCAGAGCCTGATGAAGAACAGGATCAATCCCCAGTCCATGATAATGGAATCCTATCTTACTCATCACAAACATTACAAGTGAAGAGTGGAAAGGATCGACCATTAACGGACGGGAAAACCCAGTGGGTTATCGGCGACGTTACCGATTATTCATCGGTATCTGATTTACATCACAACATCTTGGTTACACGCAATGATATGATGCGGAACCAGTGGATGAATGCTCCACCAGGGCAGCCGCCAAAAGCCGCTTCTTTATTCTCATAAGAATCTATCTAAAAATTCTACATGAAATAAAGGAGCGAATTTAAAATGAATTTCTTAAAAGGAAACAAATCTACAGTTATTAAAACAATCGTAACAGCAGGTGTTCTTTCCGTTGGATTATTTGCAGGAGGCACAGTTACAGAAGCTGCTAAAGATAATTCTCACAAGCCAGCACATGCAGTTGAAATGAAGCAAAACAAAAAAGAACA
>NZ_JRNX01000866.1 GCF_000786645.1 Halobacillus sp. BBL2006 | reverse complement strand
GTACGGAATTTATGGCAGGAATGACAACCTTTTTAGCCATGGCTTATATTTTGTTCGTCAATCCATCGACGCTTGCGCTGGACGGAATCGAACAGCTCCCAGAAGGAGTCACAAGGATTGATAAAGGTGCTGTCTTCACAGCTACAGCTATTGCCGCTGCCGTCGGTACGTTGATTATGGGAGTATTCGCGAGATATCCGATCGCTTTAGCTCCTGGTATGGGATTGAATGCATTTTTTGCTTATACCGTTGTATTAGGGTTTGGTATTCCATGGGAAACGGCGCTTGCAGGTGTACTGGCTTCCGGACTTATTTTTATTGTATTGACGATTACCGGCCTGCGCCAAATGATCATTGATGCCATACCGGGAAATTTGAAGCTTGCGGTTGGAGCCGGAATTGGCTTATTCATCGCCTTCATCGGCTTTCAAAATGCAGGGATTGTACAAAATAGCGATGCAACACTTGTCCAGCTTGGGGACTTGACCGCTGGACCTACGATGCTGGCGATTTTTGGGATTATTGTATCTGTCGTTTTACTGGCGCTTGGAATCAAAGGCGGAATTTTCTATGGGATGATCCTTACGTCGATCGC
>NZ_JRNX01000865.1 GCF_000786645.1 Halobacillus sp. BBL2006 | reverse complement strand
TGAAGAAAATGTTCATGAGAATCTTTCATAAATTAAACCGAGCGGGAAAAATCGCGTTGCTATCGGGAACTATTGGTTTATTACTCGTGGGAATCGCGCTTCTCTTATTATAACTCGCCATTAATTCAATCAATCCATTCTTGATAAGTTCTAAATTTCCGTCCCGGCTTTTTGTTTGTATTGAAGATTAATATAGATCTGTTCAAGCTCTGGTAAAGTCATGTCTCTCGTCCTTTTTCCGACACGATCCACCGTATAACCAAGGTCCCTCAGCTTATTGACGAGATAACTCTTCTGATTTTCAACTCCACTGTTTACACTCGTAAACATTAAACTCATCCAATCACCTCCAAACCAATCCAATCTGACTACTGCTCTAAAATCAGTGGCATATAAGAACTATACCCTGTTTGAATTTTGATGAACCACATTCTCTAAAGGATTTTTCATAAATACTAGTCTCACGCATTCTCCACATAAAAAAACAGGAATCGAACTGAATCGCCACCACAATCCAATTTTAGGGAATTTTTAGTATAGTGAAACTATTCAAAATCATTTATAATAAGATATGATATGACGATATAATTGTTGGAAATTTATCAGAGAGAATGCGATGAACTATGATTCTTATTTGGGCACTTGAATTATAGGGAGTAACTAGTGCAACCGGCTCCTGCGAGGTAATTTATTTTTCATTCTAAAATGAATGAATCAAGGGGGCGCCTTAGGTGAAGAAACTGCCTAATGATTTACTTGTAGATACTTATCAAATGGCATGTCGACTAGAGCTTTCGCTTGAATTTGTTCAATTATTAAAACAGGAAATTACTCGACGGGGATTAGACTACAAGATACCTGTAATTGAACTTCGAAAAAAAGATAAAGTCACGATTAAAATGTGATGGTGATTAACCCTCTTTAACATAGAGGGTCTTTTTTTATGCCTATTCTTTCTTTTCGTTCCATTCACTTTCTTCTATTATAAGGACTTATTTTTTTGGTCAATACTGTAGTTAAAGGAGGATGAGGATGGAAGACTTGATAATAATGGTGTCAAGGACACTAGGTAGCTTCGTTTTATTAACCGTCGTGACATTAATTATTGGAAAACATATCAACTCGCATAAAAATTATTACAGCTTTGCTCTTTCTATAACGATCGGCTCGTTTATTGCAAATATGGGATTTAACACAAGGCTTAATTTTTTCGAAATGCTTACTGGTTTCCTTTCGTTAATCTTTTTATTTTACTTATTTCTTGTTCTTTCTTCAAGAAGTCGCCGACTCAGATTCTGGTTTT
>NZ_JRNX01000864.1 GCF_000786645.1 Halobacillus sp. BBL2006 | reverse complement strand
GGCGCTTCATAAAAATAAAGAGCAAATTCGGGAAACGTTCGTAAATAAAAAAGGCTACACTATGTCCGACGATCCTGTAGAACTCGCTGCTTTTGCAAGGGAGCAGCTGCGTCAGGATTTTCTGAGCGCGGACATCGGTGTGACTGGCTGTAATTTTGCTGTTGCTGAATCCGGAGCCGTCACGCTTGTGACAAACGAGGGAAATGCGCGGATGGTGACGGCGCTTCCGGATACTCAAATTTCGGTTATGGGGATGGAGCGGATTGTTCCAACGTGGGAAGACCTCGAGGTGGTGGTCAGTCTTTTGACTCGAGCAGCTGTCGGCCAAAAGCTGACGAGTTATATCACTTCCTTAACGGGAACACGGCTTGATGATGAAGTGGATGGTCCTGAAGACTTCCATCTCGTCATAGTAGATAATGGGCGTTCAAAAATTCTAGGAACAGAGTTTCAGTCCGCCCTTCACTGTATCCGGTGTGCAGCCTGTATCAATGCCTGCCCGGTCTACCGTCATGTTGGTGGTCATTCCTACGGGTCGATTTATCCAGGGCCGATCGGAGCTGTGCTTACTCCATTGCTTGATGGCTACGAGGATCATAAGGAACTTCCGTATGCTTCTTCTTTATGTGCGGCTTGCACGGAAGCCTGTCCGGTTAAAATTCCGCTCCATGAGCATTTAATAAGGCACAGGGAAATCATTGTCGAACGTGAAAAAATGACGACGAAGTCCGAGGAAATCATGATGAAAGGTTTTGCGAAATGGGCTTCCACTCCAGCTGCCTACAAAATGTCGACAAAAATGGCACGAACGGCGCTTAAGCCTTGGACAAAAGACGACTACATCAAAAACGGTCCAGGACCATTAAAAGGATGGACGGATCAACGGGATTTTCCAGCGCCTCCAAAGAAGAGTTTCAGAGATTGGTATAAACAAAGGGAGCAAAGGAGGGATGGATGATGGCCATTCACAACCGGGAAGCATTTTTAGATAAACTGGCCGAACGCCTTGGGAGACCCCGCAGGTCTGAAGCCTCCCCTCCATCTTATTCTGTAAAGCCACAGAACCGGGTTTT
>NZ_JRNX01000089.1 GCF_000786645.1 Halobacillus sp. BBL2006 | reverse complement strand
AAAAATATAAAAATAAATCTAAAATTAATGCTGTTTCCCAGCACAATATCGTGATTAATAAAGTCGACGGTGCAGGCGGTGATTATGCCTATATCGAATTCGTCTTTAATAAAGATCAAGCAGAAAAAAGCGATCACTTGGTTTATGCCCAGTTTACTTATGATATAAAAAATAAGACGGTTATTTCTGATCAAGGTCTATATGCTGATTCGTTAGGAGAAGATGGAAGCTTTCATATGAATGTGATGTATGGTTTGGGCGATGAAGAAGTGGAGCTTTATAATGTCGATGTTGATAAAGACGGGAATCTGACAGATATGGAAGGACTCTCGATTACTCAAGAACAAATCCAGACAGACGCGAATGGAAAGATTAAAGAATTACTTGGAAAGCAGTCCAATGGAAACGAACTGCAAAGCTTCGGTTTTTGTGAATATGCGATCACGGCCCTATGTGGAGCGGGAGGCAGTGTTGGATGTTACGCTCTTGCAGGAGCGCTAGGTATTACGTCAGGCGTTGGTGGTGTAGCCCTTGCTGCTGTCTGCGGTATGATTGGCAGTCTTGGCTGTGCAGCTGCAACGGAAGCCATCTGCGGATAGTTTCATTTAAACATAGAACATAGATTGGCCTTCCCAGACAGAACTTAGGAGGGCTTTTTTTATTAGGTTGTATTTCCTAATTTTCCAAAAAGTGATACCTGATAATTGCGAATACCACATAAGAAGAGTAAAGTGTCTCGATGATAGAAATATGTGTAGAAAGGGTGGTAGGAATCATGAAAGAGGGTTATGTAAAAATCAATGACGTCAATCTTCATTACGTCACAGAGGGAGAAGGCGAACTGATGCTGTTTCTCCATGGTTTCCCTTACTACTGGTACAACTGGCATCACCAAATCGAAGAGTTTTCGAAGGATTATCGTGTCGTTGCGGTCGATATGAGAGGGTACAACCTATCTGATAAGCCGGAAGGGGTTTCCTCTTATGATATGTCCATCCTGGTCGAGGATGTGAAGCAGCTGGTTGAAGCCTTTGGGGAGAAGGAATGTGTTTTAGTCGCCCATGATTGGGGCGGAGCGATCGCGTGGACGCTTGCTTATACGGAACCTGACTATATAAAGAAACTGATCATGTTCGATGCCCCTCATCCGTACACATTTAGAAGGGAACTGACGGAGAACCCTGGGCAGCGGGAAGCAAGTAATTATATGGGATACTTCCAGCGCTCTGACTCTCATGAAAAACTGCTGGAAAATAACGCCGAGCGGTTAAGAAAAATGATGACAATTCCGGGACGTAGAAAAGGGTATTTGTCCAAAGAAGATGAACAGAAGTACATAGATTCGTGGATGCAACCGAATGCGATGAAATCGATGCTAAATTATTATCGGGCGGCCTCTTTCTATCCGTTCGAGGAGCACGTGAAAAAGCCACTGGACCTGCCTTATCAAATGTTCGAGTCACCGACGTTAATCATTTGGGGAGATGCCGATCCTGCTTTTGAAAACAGTAACCTGGACGGGGTGGAAGACTATGTCCGTGACCTTACTGTTCACCGAATGGAAGGAGTTAGTCATGCTCCGCATCACGAGAAGCCAGAAGTAGTGAACCGGTATATGCGTGACTTTTTAAAAACAAAGAAATGATGAAGCAGGCTGTCCCTGATTGTGGGGCAGCCTATTTGTTTTCAATGATTCTTTGACTAGAAAAAAGAAACAGAGAGGGATTTATAATCACAGATTTGATTACTACCAATCTTAATTTCCATTTCTGTAAATCTATTGGAAATAGAGTTATCATAGGATAGAGGGTTACATATTTCAATGGAGGAGGATACGTATGAATCTAGCAGGTAAAGTTGCAGTCGTTACAGGTGGTTCTAGTGGGATTGGAGAAGCAACAGTTAAGGACTTTTGCGAAAAGGGTGCGAAAGTTGTTATTGCTGATGTGAACGAACAGGGAAGCGAATTATCCAGCCAGCTAAATGGTCAGGGTTTTGAAACTGTGTTCACAAAGACGGATGTAACCTCAGAAGAAGATGTGAAGAATATGGTGAAGGCAGCTGTCGATTCCTTCGGTTCCCTGGACATTTTATTTGCTAATGCCGGTATTGGTGATGCCACACCTGCGCATGAGCTTTCTTACGAAGATTGGAAAAAGCTTATGGATGTTAACATAAACGGCGTTTTCCTAACCAACAAATATGCGATTTCACAAATGCTGGAACAGGAAACAGGTGGAGCCATTGTAAATAATGCTTCCATTTTAGGCCACGTCGGCCAGAATTCGGTCACCTCTTATGCCGCTGCTAAAGGCGGAGTGGTCAATTTAACGCGCACATTGGGCGTGACGTATGCGAAAAATAATATTCGAGTCAACGCGGTTTGTCCTGGCTACGTGGAAACCGCCATTCTTGAAAATGCCGATGAGGAGATGCGCCAGGGTCTTGTTGGGGCTCACCCAATTGGAAGACTTGGTCAGCCGGAGGAAATTGCGAAAGCCGTCAGTTTTCTAGCAAGTGATGATGCTTCCTTTATGATCGGCGCCAATATGCTTGTCGACGGTGGATATACAGCACAGTAATGATCTATTCTTAAGCTTAAAAGAAAAAAGAATA
>NZ_JRNX01000863.1 GCF_000786645.1 Halobacillus sp. BBL2006 | reverse complement strand
AAAGTATGAGCCGAGCGCCTTATTTAATGGAGCGGCCTGAGCGTCCTTACAGCCCGGCCCCGCCAAAGTTCAAAAAATCTCAGCTCTCGCCTAAGGAAATCGGTGACCCTCCCATGGGGATTACAGCAGAAAATCTTGCAGAGAAATACGAGATTGCTAGAGAAGATCAGGATCGATTTGCTCAACAGAGTCAAGAGCGTATGGCAGCAGCGATGGAAGAAGGAAGGTTTGAAGAGCAAATTGTCCCTCTTACCATCCCGGTGAGGAAGGGAGAGCCTGTTGTATTCAAAACGGACGAACATCCGAGACCACAGTCGACGCTGGAAGGAATGGCTAAGCTTCGTCCGGCTTTTCTGGAAGACGGTTCGGTGACCGCTGGAAATAGTTCTGGCTTGAATGATGCCGCGTCTGCTCTCACGTTGATGTCGAGAGCGAAAGCAGAAGAAATCGGTGTAACCCCGATGGCCACTGTAAAAGCCTGTACCGTAGCAGGGGTTGATCCGAACATTATGGGCATTGGTCCTGTACCGGCGACACAAAAGGTCTTAGAAAAGACTGGACTGAGCCTTGAGGATATGGACATTATTGAAATCAATGAAGCGTTTGCTGCTCAAGTGCTGGCTTGTAATAAAGAAATGCAGATGAATATGGAAAAAGTGAACGTGAACGGTGGTGCGATTGCCCATGGACACCCGCTTGGAGCAACAGGGGCGATCCTTACGACAAAAGCGATTTACGAACTGCAGCGCATCGGTGGAAGGTATGCATTGGTTACAGCCTGCATTGGTGGCGGACAAGGGATAGCAATAGTCATCGAGCGAGAATAGCCAGACATCGTTTTTGCGGGGTTTAGGAATGTTATAATGTTATATCATCCCTAAATGAAAGGACAATGTACCTATGAAACAAAAAATCATGGATATTAGTATACATCTATTTGATAAAAAAGGTTTTACTGAAACATCAATTCAAGAGATTGTGGATGAACTGGGCGTCACGAAAGGAACGTTCTATTATTATTTCAAAAACAAACAAGAGCTTTTAACAAATATCCACCTCAATTTTATAGAGTATTTGCTTGAAAATCAGGAAGAAATCTTGAACGATGATACAAAAGATAGCAGAGAAAAGCTTCGTTCTATGATCTTCATGGTCATCAACAGCATCAAGAACAGAAAGAAGAGTGCCCGTATTTTCTTCAGAGAGATGAGAAACCTTGAGGATGATTATTTGGATCAAAACATTAAAAAAAGAGATCAGTTTCGTAAAAACCTGCAGACTTTAGTGGAAGACGGCATCAATAAGGGTGACTTCCAGGACCATCTCAGTCCGGACATGATCACTCGTGGCATTCTCGGAATGACGAACTGGAGTTACTACTGGTATAACCCTGAAGGGAATGTATCAGAAGAAGAACTGACATCGATCTATCTCGAGATGATCCTGCATGGTATTGATAAAAAGTCATAAGCTTTCTCCCCTTTCAAGGGAGACTTATGAATCTAACATACTAACCAGTCAGAATGGAGGGGGAGCGTTTGAATCACGAAGTTCCAGTAAGAGTCAGATTTTGTGAGACGGACATGGCAGGACATGTGAATAATACGAGTTACTTCATTTACTTAGAAGAAGCGAGAGGGAAATTTTTTGAAGATGTGATTCCAAATCACTCGAATTCTTTTGGTCGTTTCATTATCGCCTCGACAAAGTGTGATTTTGTCAGTCAGGCGTATTTCGGACAATCGTTGATCATTTCTTCATGGGTTTCCACGATTGGAAATAAAAGTTTTCGTTTTGGCCACAGTATCCGCGCAGAGGAGACGGGTGAAGTCATTGCTGAAGCAGAAGCGA
>NZ_JRNX01000862.1 GCF_000786645.1 Halobacillus sp. BBL2006 | reverse complement strand
TTCTTTTTGTTTTTTATGATGGACCGCTTGTTTGACGAGGTGATGGTTTTTCATAAAAGATCTCCTTTATGTATCGGTTTCCAAAACGAACTTCTTCTGTTCATCAGTATTTCCTAATCAAATAATTTTATTGTTGCGGGTGGTTTGCCGTATGCCCAACTACATTCCAATTTATGGTACAGTCTAAGTAGATTAAACACTCGCAGAGGAGGGGATTCGATGGATGTCAGGTATGAGGTAGGGAAGCAGAGGTTCAATTACCGTGCGGCTGGTGTCTTGATGGAGAACGGCCATGTCCTGTTTCACAAACAGAAGGGCGATACCTACTGGGCGCTTCCGGGTGGAGGCATTGAGATGGGGGAAAAATCCGAGGATAGCGTGGTAAGAGAAATGGAGGAAGAGCTTGGCTATGAAGTCGATGTCGTTCAGACGCTTTGGATCGCCGAAAACTTTTTTGAATACAACGGGAAAGATTATCATGAGTTGGGCTTTTACCATTTATTAAAAACAGATCAGAACCACTTTCAACAGGAGCCTTTTTATGGTCTTGAGGGGGAGCGGCTGATCTACCAATGGCTTCCGATTGCGCAGCTGCAGAACTTTCACCTTCAACCCACCTTTTTATCAGAACGTCTTAAAGACCTT
>NZ_JRNX01000861.1 GCF_000786645.1 Halobacillus sp. BBL2006 | reverse complement strand
TTTTATTGGCGGGAGGATTAGTTTTGAGTTCTGCACCTGCAGCCGTCACTGCTAACCCTCATGCTCCAAACGAACAGTCTGACCATGCATTTGACAACAAAATCATCAAAAAAATTAACGCAGACCGCATGTACAACCGAATTGCTCTGCTGTCTGAAACTCCTCGTCAAGCTGGCACAGAGGGAGAGGATAATGCTGTTAAGTACATTAAAAGTGAGTTTGAAAGTTACGGATACGAAACAGAACTCCAGCCTTTCCAATTTGTAGCAGATTGGAATGAAGGAACATCTACTATTTCTATAAATGGAACAGATTTTTATGGAGATGTTCACACGTTCCACGGTTCCGTTGATGGTGACGTGAATGGCCCCCTTGTCTATGTCGGGCTAGCGAAAGAAGTAAATGAAGACCTCGACGGTAAAATCGCGTTAATCGAGCGTGGAGAAATCAGTTTCTATGAAAAAGTTCAAAACGTTCTCGATAAAGGTGCTGTTGGAGTGATTATGTTCAATCGCGAAGGAGCAGAAGGGAACGACTTTGGCTATACATACGATGGTCAGGACATCCCGGCAGTAGCCATCAATCGTGAGGCAGGACTAAACCTCGTCGAACAGTTAGAAACGGATGAGGTAAGTGCTGAAGTTAGTGTGGAGGGATCTGCACCGATTTATGGAAAATCC
>NZ_JRNX01000860.1 GCF_000786645.1 Halobacillus sp. BBL2006 | reverse complement strand
GGTGCAGCCTGAACGACCTGACGACATCGGGGTATTGATGTCCTACCCGGAGTCGATCCACTTTCGCGCCGCTTTTTCTTTTTATGAAAAAGAGATCCCCCCTATCCCTGAAGAAGCATTGGAGGCGAAACGGATAGATTAAATCTATGAAAATTCTAAGAGCATCGATTAAATCGCGGGAAGGATCAATCTTCTTATTGAATTATTTTCCGAAAGAACTAAAATAATCCATCACAAATTGATAAGAATCGCTCAACTATTAAAAAGGAGTGGTAAAAATGGATTTTCATTTTGACGAAGATATCGAGTATCTAAAGAAAAATGTCCGAGACTTTATCCAAACGGAGGTAGAGGCTGTAGCCATGGACATTGAGCGGGAGAACAAAATACCTCCTCGTATTATTGAGATGTCCAAAGAGATGGGGTTGTTCGGCCTAAGCATCCCGGAAGAGTACGGCGGATTAGGGATCGGAATGGTCGGCAAATGTGCGCTCTATGAAGAGATAGGTGCTACCCATAACGGGTACACCACGCTGATTGGCGGACATACCGGCATTGGAACGGTCGGAATCGTTGAGCTAGGAAATGAAGAACAAAAGCAAAAGTATTTGCCCGCTCTCGCTCGCGGGGAATCCATCGGAGCCTTTGCCCTGACAGAACCTAGTGCCGGGTCGAACGCCACGAATTTAAAAACAACGGCAGTGAGAAAAGATGACAAGTATATCCTGAACGGGACGAAGCACTATATTACCAACGCTACGGAAGCTGACGTTTTCACGGTAATGGCGGTGACGGATGCGAGTAAAGGGGCGAAAGGAATCACTTCTTTTATTGTGCAAAAAGATTTCCCGGGCTTCCAAGTAGGGGCTGTTGAACCGAAAATGGGCTTACACGGCTCTCATTCGGCAGAGATTATATTAGAAGATTGTGAGGTTCCTGTTGAAAATGTGCTCGGTGAAGAAGGGCAGGGGTACGTGAACGCATTGAAAATCTTAGCGAATGGACGAGCAGGACTAGCTGCCAGGAATCTAGGATCCTGTCAAAAGCTGCTCGATTTATCGATGCAATATACACAGGAGCGTGAACAATTTGGCGTGCCAATTATTGAGCACCAGGCCGTAGCCCACATGGTGTCAGAAATGGCGGTGGAGACAGAGGCGCTTCGCTCCTTCACGTATCGGGTCGCCTGGATGGTCGATCAAGGGAAAAAAGTGATTAAGGAAGCCGCTATGCTTAAGCTCTACGGCTCGGAAGTCTATAAC
Organism: Halobacillus sp. BBL2006; assembly: GCF_000786645.1. Classification (GTDB taxonomy): domain Bacteria; phylum Bacillota; class Bacilli; order Bacillales; family Halobacillaceae; genus Halobacillus. The sequence continues at coordinate 649 of NZ_JRNX01000860.1, read as the reverse complement.
CGTGTAGCGGATAAAGCTGTCCAGGTTCATGGGGGCATCGGTTACATATCGGATTATCCAATAGAGCGCTTTTTCCGCGATGCAAGGATTACTCGAATCTATGAAGGTACATCGGAAATACAGAAAAATATCATCTCCAGTCAGCTGAAAAAAGAGTACAGCTTATAACAAAAGGGAGGCGTTTATGTGAAGGAAAGTTTCGTGATCGTCAGTGCTGTAAGAACCCCGATCGGACGATATGGGGGATCGTTAAGAAGTCTATCATCCGGGCACTTAGCGTCCATAGCCATAGAGGAAGCGATTAAGCGAGCAGGTCTTTCACCTGAACAGGTGGATGAAGCGATCATGGGAGAAGTGCGGCAAACCACTGAATCTTCGAATGTGGCTAGGGTGGCGGCCTTACGAGCAGGTATCCCAGAGTCCTCCCCGGCCTTTACGATCAATCGGTTGTGTGCGTCAGGCATGCAGACCGTTGCTACTGCTATCCAACAGATCGTCTTCGAACAAGCAGACATCGTCGTAGCTGGCGGTACAGAAAGCATGAGCCGTTCTCCTGTGTATCTAAGAAACTCTCGATTTGGCGGAGACAAGCCAATCCTTATAGATTCTAATACGGAGGCAGGTCAGCAGCCGCAAGAAATCTATGGTT
>NZ_JRNX01000859.1 GCF_000786645.1 Halobacillus sp. BBL2006 | reverse complement strand
CTTCAAAATCTTCGGCATCTTGATCAGGAAGGTTCTGAACCGCATGGTCAATGAATTGTTGTAATTCAACCGCCCTTGGGCCCCAAGTCTCAATTTCTTGTCCGTTTGGGTTTAAGAAGATGATTTTAGGTATCGATCGGGAAGATCCATTGGTCAAGTATTGATCCATAAGTTGCGGGTTTTCATCTCTTAACAGAAAACGTGTTTGTATATGACTTGCCTCAGCTAGGCGTAAAAAGATTGGAATGTTAAGCATCGCATCCCCGCACCAGTCCTCAGTAAGAATGATTGCACGTAAGTTCTTCTTTTGAAGACGTTCAAAAAGGGGGTAGTCTTCGGGGTTCACTTTGAAATGCTCATATATATAAATTAGGTTTTCTTGATTTTTTTCCATAGAATCGACATATTCCTGGGCTGTCCATCCTTTTTGGAACCATTCATCTAAATTCATAGTATATCCTCCTCAACATGGCATACATGTCCTTGTACCCTATTTGTTTGTTGAATATGCATGATTTATTAAAACTGTGGAATCTTTTTTTGTTATGATAAGAGAGGATAGATAGAGGAGGAATGACGCAATGAATCAAGAACGTTTAGATTTTTTACTTGAATTATTACAAACCCCATCACCTTCAAGCATGGAAATGGAAATTCAGAAGCGTTGGATAAAAGAGATGAAACCGTTCGCTGATGAAATCAAGACAGATCATGCTGGGAACGCGATTGCCGTACTTAATCCAGAAGCTGATTTCAAAATTTTGCTGGCTGGACACTGTGATGAAATCGCACTTGTTGTGAACCGTATCGATGATCATGGTTTTTTACATTTTGACAAAATGGGCGGCATTAATCCAAAGGCTGCCGTTGGAATGAAAGTAACTGTCCTTGGATATGGAAAAACTTTAACGGGAGTCATAGGGGTTAACGCTCAGCACCATGGTGGCCTCAAAGGTGATTTCAGTTTAGAAGACTTATTTATTGATTGCGGTGCGAAGTCTAAGCAAGAAATGGAAGAATTCGTTCAAATAGGAGATCTTGCTGTGTACAAGCGGGAGCCTGAAGTTATGATGGACCGCTATATCTCTGGAAGAGGGCTTGATAATCGAACCGGTCAGTTCATCGTCGGAGAGGTATTGCGCGAGCTTTCCGGAAAAGACTTGAATGTAGGGGTATATGCGGCTAGTACCGTTAACGAAGAAACCAACATGGGAGGTGCTTTTTTTGCCGCAGCAGGGATTGAACCAACTATGGCCATTGCCTGTGATGTTACCTTTGCAACCGATTATCCAGGAGTAAACAAAAACAAGCATGGGGACGTGCGGCTAGACGGCGGTCCTGTATTGGCAAAGGGCGCACCGATCAATCGTAAAATCAATCAACTGCTCGAAACAACAGCGAAATCTTTATCAATGGACGTACAATATGAATTAACTCCACGAATGACTGGTACAGACGCTGATAAAATGCGTCTGACAGGAAAAGGGGTACCAGTAAGCCTGGTTTCTCTTCCGCTCCGGTATATGCACTCCCCTGTAGAGACGGTGAGTATTGAAGATATAAAAGAAGAAGTTGAGTTGTTAGTCGAAATGATTGCGAATTTGAAAGGGACGGAAAGCTTAAACCCGTTGGACGATTAATAGGAAAGGAAAGACCCGAAGGAATATCCCTCGGGTCTTTTTGATGGCTTACATTAATATTTGATTTTTTGTCTTATTCAATAAAAGCTCCCGATTGTTGAAGACTCAGTTTCGAGATAACAGCTGTTTCCGTTGCCTTAGACAGAGAAA
>NZ_JRNX01000858.1 GCF_000786645.1 Halobacillus sp. BBL2006 | reverse complement strand
GTGCCCCTGTGGAAATAGAGAATCGAACGAAGCGGTCCCATCATTCATTGTATAAAAAGGGGATTATCATGAACGTACTTAATCCAAAAGTTTCTTTATTCTTTTTGGCACTTTTACCTCAGTTTGTGAATAATAGTCTTGGCAGTGTCTCCTTGCAGATGCTAGGATTAGGGGCTGTTTTTCTTATACAAGCCTTTATCATATTTTCTCTTGTTAGTGTTTTTTCTGAGAAAATTCGTCATGTGCTAGCAAATAATGAGTGGGTAATGAAGAGAATGAATCTTTTTGAAGGAATGATCTTAACAGCCATTGGCTTAAATGTAGCCGTTAGTGGAAAATAGAGGAGAAGATAAATTTGAATCCTATATTAATGGATATAAAAACGAGTATCGAAACGGAACGCTTAAAGCTTCGTATACCCTTGCCTGGTGACGGGGGTGTTGTGAACGAAGCTATCGAGGGATCGATTGAAGAATTAAAACCTTGGCTTGGATTTGCAAGAGAGTTGCCAAGCCCTGAGGATACAGAAGTTAATACTCGACAAGCTCATGCGAAGTTCTTGTCAAGAGAAAGTTTGCGTTACCTGGTATTTCTTAAAGAAACAAATGAATTTGTAGGTTCGACCGGGTTTCATAATATTCACTGGGAAGTACCAAAGCTCGAAATCGGATACTGGATTGATACCAGATATAGCGGAAAAGGATATATGACAGAAGCTGTGGACGCATTGACAGAATTTGCATTTGTTGAATTGCAATGTGCAAGAGTTGAAATCCGCTGTGAATCCGAAAACTATAAAAGTCGAGCGATTCCTGAAAAACTCGGGTTTGATCTGGAAGGTGTTTTGAGAAACGAGGATTTATCGGTCGATGGAAAACGTCTGACGGATACATGTGTGTTCGCAAAGGTAAAACCCAGAGACGTAAAAGAGCTCTAGCACTTAAAACATTTCAACGACTTGAGGTGGTGGTCCAAATTTATGATGTTACGATTATTGGTGCAGGTGTCAGCAGTGTGTTTCTAGCCTATACATTGTTGAGGGAAAATGAGAATCTTACTATCCATATCATAGATAAAGGTAAAAAATTGAGTGAGAGAAGTTGCGGTACAGACCGCGGTGTAGCTTGTACTTGTAATGGAAATTGTGAGAAATACATAGGCTTTGCCGGGCTTGGTATGTCAGAAGGAAAGTTTAACTATACGAATGACTTTGGAGGTGAGTTAGCCAGAAAAATCGGACCTCAGCGAACGTTGCATTTAATGAGAGAGGTTGACGATATTCTATGTTTCTTCGGGGGCGCAAAAAGGGAGAAATATAGTACATTTAACCCTTGGCTTTCTCATCGAGCAGCCAAGCATTCCTTGAAAGTGCTTTCTACCG
>NZ_JRNX01000857.1 GCF_000786645.1 Halobacillus sp. BBL2006 | reverse complement strand
TACATTCAAGCAGGTGCAGGGGTCGTGGCAGACTCTGATCCGGAAGCAGAGTACCAGGAAACGTTAAACAAAGCGAGTGCGCTTAAGAGAACGATCCAGTTAGCTGAGCATGTTTTTGAGCCGAGTAGAGAAGGAGTGGAGAGTAAATGAAAGAATTATTGAGCCGAGTAGTAGCTGGAGAGACTTTGAACGAAACGGAAGCTTTTACAACAATGGACCAAATCATGAACGGAAATATGACGACAGGTCAGTTGATGAGCATGTTAAGCATCATGCGCTATCGTGGGGAAACGGTAGAAGAGATGACCGGTTTCGTTCGAGCGATGAGAGAGAACATGACGAAGATCGAAACAGAAGACGACGAACTTGTCGATACATGTGGAACCGGTGGAGACGGAGCTTCCACTTTCAATATCTCAACCGCTGTATCCATTGTGCTGGCAAGTATGGGGGTGAAAGTAGCGAAACACGGAAATCGTAAAGTATCATCCAAGAGCGGCAGTGCAGATGTCTTGGAGACACTGGGGATTCCGATCGACAGCACACCTGAACAAGGAGCGAAAGCGATTGCTGATAAAGGGATGACCTTCATGTTCGCGCCGATCTACCATCAGGCGATGAAGCATGCAGGACCAGCTCGACAGGAATTAGGCTTTCGCACTGTTTTCAATCTGCTTGGACCGATGTCCAATCCGGCCAATGCGAAACGTCAGCTTCTCGGGATCTATGACACGGCTTATGCAGAGAAAATGGCAGAAACGCTTCATAAATTAGGTTCAAAACACGTGTTGCTCGCTACAGGCCGCGACGGACTTGATGAAATTACCGTAACCGGAGAGACCGATCTCGTTGAATTGAAAGACGGAGAGATTACCAGATTTACCATTGCACCAGAGGATTTTGGATTGCAGAGAGGCAGTCTTGAGGATATTCAGATTAGTAAAACCGAAGAAAGTGCCGCCATGATTCATGAAGTCCTGGCGGGCGAGGCAAATGAAAGCGCGATGACGATCGTGACGATGAATGCTGCGGCGGGATTATATGTAGCAGGAAAAGTGAAGGATCTTCGCGAAGGAGTTCAAGAGGTGCAAAAAGCCATTCAGACTGGAGTGACTTTAGCCTACTTCGAATCCATTGCTGTTGAAAAGGAGAATCGCCAATATGCTTGAAACCATACTAGCTGTGAAGAGACAGGAAATCGATCGTCTGTTTCTTCCAGAAGAACAAACATTCACACATCAATCGTTATACCACTCATTGAAAAACTCTCCCTATCAGGCGGGACTAATTGCGGAAGTAAAGAAAGCTTCTCCTTCAAAAGGAATTATCAGAGAGGATTTCAATCCTGTCCGAATCGCTCATGATTATAATGAGGCAGGCGTGCAGGCCATTTCTGTATTAACGGACCAGCACTTTTTCCAGGGGCATCGTGACTTTTTGACGAACATTAAAAAAGTCGTTGATGTTCCCGTCTTACGAAAGGACTTCATCATAGATTCCCTTCAAGTTGCCGAAAGTGCCTACATTGGTGCAGACGCCATCTTGCTGATCGGCGAAGCATTAGAAGCCAAGCAACTTCATGAGTTGTACTTACAGGCGCATGAACTCGGAATGGAAGCATTAGTCGAAGTCCACAGTGAAGAAACGCTTGAAAATGTGATAGCTCAGTTTACTCCAGATATCCTGGGAATCAACAATCGTAATCTTCATACATTCGAGACGAAGCTCAGTCAAACGAAAAGGATGGCGAAGCTTGCCCCTGAAGAATCACTGCTTGTTTCCGAAAGCGGTGTATTCACATACGAAGATGTGCAGGAAGTCGTCGGATACGGTGCAGAAGCTGTGCTTGTCGGGGAATCATTAATGCGGCAGCAAAACATTAAACAAGCCGTCCACACATTAATGATGGGAGGAAGTGCTTCATGAGAGAGCCGTTAGTGAAATTTTGCGGAAATCGTTCATTATCTGATGTTGCCAAAACATCCTCATCAAGTGCGACCCACCTTGGCTTCATTTTTGTGAGAAGAACGAAGCGGTATGTGCGTCCGGAGCAAGTAGGACGCTGGATCAAACAAATTCGTCCGAAACAAAAACTTGTCGGTGTCTTCGTTGAGCCGACGCTTGATGAAATTGAAGAAGTC
>NZ_JRNX01000856.1 GCF_000786645.1 Halobacillus sp. BBL2006 | reverse complement strand
CGGCTCCTGGATTGGCGGTGACCGTGACGGGAATCCGAACGTTACACCTGATATCACTTGGAAGACGCTGCAAAAGCAACGCAAACTTGTCTTGAAAAAGTACGAAGACGTTCTAGTCGAACTGATGAAACGTTTCAGCCATTCGACCGCACAGGTATCGGTCTCTGAAAAGCTGATCCGTTCTGTGCAGGAAGAAGAAGGCCAACTGCCAAAAGATAAGAAATGGCGCGTGGAACGAGAGATCTATCGTCGCAAATTCGCTATTATCCTTGAAAGACTCCGCCAAGTTGGACAATCTGAAACAGGCTACCAGTATGCAGATGAGCTATTAGAGGACCTTTATGAAATTCAAGAAAGTGCCACCACCCATCAGCCTGGGAAAGGTGAACTCAAAAAATTACGCAAGCTGATTCGTCAAGTAGAACTATTCGGCTTCCACCTGGCTACGCTTGATATAAGAAATCATAGCGGGGAACATGAATCAGCGGTTACTGAACTTCTGAAAAAGGTCAGCATCGTTGATGATTACAGCGCACTTGAAGAGAGCGAAAAAATCAAAGTGCTTCAAGAGGTGTTAAAAGACCCTCGCCCGATTTCCTTATTGAATGAGGACTATTCCGAATCGACACAGGAGATGCTTAATGTCTTCCAAATGATCCGCGAAGCTCACGTTGAGTTCGGAAAGCGATCAATTGAAGTTTACTTGATCAGTATGACTGAATCCGCAAGTGACTTACTTGAGGTCCTTGTCTTAGCCAAAGAAGCGGGTATTTATCGTCTGCACGCAGATGGGACAGTGGAAAGCCACATCAATGTAGCTCCATTGTTAGAAACCGTCGATGACCTCGTGGCAGGACCGGAAATTTTGAAAACATTATTTGAAATGGATGTATACAACAAGCACCTAGCGAAGCATGACAACCACCAGGAAATCATGCTTGGATATTCTGATGGAAGTAAGGACGGAGGAACACTGACAGCTAACTGGCGATTATACAAAGCTCAGCTGGAGATCCACGACATGGCTCGTGAATACAATGTCGGACTTAAATTCTTCCACGGCCGTGGCGGCTCCCTTGGCCGAGGCGGCGGACCATTGAACCGCAGCCTGCTTTCTCAGCCTGTAGAGACGCTCGGAGACAGCGTCAAGATCACCGAGCAGGGGGAAGTGCTTTCCTCCCGTTATATGTTGACCGACATCGCCTACAGAAGTCTTGAGCAAGCCGCTTCAACCTTACTTGAAGGAGCAGCGA
>NZ_JRNX01000855.1 GCF_000786645.1 Halobacillus sp. BBL2006 | reverse complement strand
TGTAAACATGTTCAAAATATGAAGCGTCGGTCCGACAACGAATAACAACAAGAGCAAAAAGAATCCTAGTCCCATATTAATATTGCTCAAATACTTAATCCCTTTATGGATGCCGGAATAAGCGGAAGCGATGAACAGAACTGTAGCTACCCCCAAAATAATCAACTGAAATCCGAAGTTACTCGGCGTGTTGAATAAAAACGATAACCCCTGATTGATTTGAGCAGATCCAAATCCAAGCGTTGCCGCAACTCCAACAACCGTTGCGAATACAGCTAAGGTATCCACCAGCTTGCCAGAAAGACCGTTCATTCGTTCTTCTCCAAACAAGGGAACCAGCGTTGCACTGACTAATCCAGGATAACCTTTGTGAAATTTGAAGTAAGCGAGTACTAAAGCAACGATTCCATAGATCGCCCACGCCGAAACGCCCCAGTGAAAAAAGGAATACTGCAAAGAATCCTTGATGGCCTGATCTGACCCTAATTCCGCACTTGGAGAACTTTTGAACGCGTGGGAAATCGGCTCTGCCGTTGTCCAGAACACCATTCCCATCCCCATCCCTGCACTAAATAGCATGGCGAACCACGTTGGAAGATTGAAATCAGGCTTTTCTACTTCTTTACCTAATCTCAAATGGCCAAATCGGGAAAAAATCAAGTAAACGCAAAATACAAAAATGAAAGCAACAAGCAGTAAATAGTACCAGCCAAATGTATCTGATATGTAAGTAGTGACTGTACTGGAAACAGATTCTAGATTGGCAGGAGCAACGACTCCCCAAATAACAAACACGGAACATAAAGTAACAGCGTTCCAAAACACTGCAGTGACGTTTTTCATAAATCCACCTCTTCTGATGTTGTAACAATCACCTCGCTGATTTGATTGCAATACTGTACTTACCACCCGCTAAAAACTGGTAAACTACTTTTTACTTTCCCAGAATATATTTCAAATAGACGAACTTGCCTTTTAATTTTTTTCACAAAAAAAACACGATCCTTGTATAAGAATCGTGTTTTTTATCTGTAATTTATTTAACTTCAAGCGAAACATCATCGATGGAAATTTCATGGCTGTCAGCGACTTGCCCCATTAGGAACTTCAGCGAGGCCATGTCATCCGCTGTCATATTCCATTCTAACTCGTACGTCTGCATCTCATCTGTTAAGGATACGACCCTACTAAAGTAACGTTGGTAAGCTGCATTCTCAATCGTAACCTCGATGTCTCTTGGCAAAGTAGATTTGGCTTTAAACGAAAGAATGTATGTCGTGTCTTGGCTTAATGAAAGACCCGGTTGCTCTACTAGAACACTCCACTTTTCGTTTCCTGCATTTTCGATATCCACATTTAACATTTCATCAATGGTAGAAACATCAGCATTGGCATCAAAGTGAATGTATGGAGACCAGGCTTCAAGTCCGTTAGCAAAATCTCCATTCTTCAATGGCTGTAATTCTACTGGATTGGAGGTTTGCACGAGGCTTACATCATCCAAATAAACCGCTTCGGATTGACCTCCGAGCTTGAACCATAGCTGTGATTCTAAGTCAGTTGTGTTTTCTGGCATTTGGAACGTAATGGTGTGAGGCTTCATTTCTTTCGTTAACTGAATCGGCTCTGCATTCGAATAACTAACTGATCCATCCTGGCTGACGAGATCCACCTGGATGCTTCTCTCTTCCTCCGCCCGGGCATGGAAAGTCAGTTCGTAGTCCTGGCCCTCCTGCAGTTGAACTCCTGTTTGTTTGAAAAGAATGTCACCAGAATCATCGCCTTTTTGTAAAGGCTCGATTTTTGCTTCGCGCGTTTCTGCTGATACGTTTACTTCGGCTGAAGCTCCTTCTTGGGAAGTCAATTCCCAATAGTTCAAACGGGTCATATCCCCTTGATCGAACGTCCCATTATAGATGCGG
>NZ_JRNX01000088.1 GCF_000786645.1 Halobacillus sp. BBL2006 | reverse complement strand
CTTTTTATTTTTTTAATCCTGGTAAACGTTTACACCATTAAGTGGTATAGAAATGGACGTTTACATTTATGGGGTTCCGGTCTTCTACTGGCAATTGCGGGTGTTTTACTTGGTTTTTTAACAGGTGCCATTCTGGTACCGTCGAGTGGCGCAGGAGGAGCGATGTATGGAGCATTCGTAGGTCTTGTTATCGTAGGCAATGGATTACTTCTTTTCCTCGCAGGGCTTGCCGTAACCATCGGAAAACGATTGACTAAAAAGAATACTCAAGCATAAGAAAACCCCAAAACCGACCGTCTCTTAATGAGATCGTCGGTTCTTTGGCAATGTTTAAGTGTAGTGTTGATATTACCCATAAAAAAATGATTTCAAGTTTTTGTGGAAGTCATTTTTGGATATTTTGGCTTATTAAACTAACGCCCCCGATAGCTGAAGACTGGAAATCAAGATAATAAACGAAGAATAACTAAAAATGAACAATTAATTAACATAAGTAGAACTTGAATATTGTGATCCATCACTAAAGTTTGTGATAACCATATATGAAATTCTATTACCTGTTTTGTTGTAGACTTGAAGTTGATTTACAATTTTTTCATCAAATTCCAACGCTTCTTGTAAATCATCTTTAGTAAAGCTGGTATCAATGGCAATAGCTTTTTGGTCTTGATCAAAATAAACATTTCTTAGTTGGTCATAATTTGAAAATTCGTCCTGTATGTAGCTGATGATATCTTTCACTTCTTCTGAATCTTTCATAGGGAAACCACTTTCAAGACTATTTTGAGCTTGACTATCCTCATCTTTATTAATAGTGTAATGTACAAAAAAAGCGCAGACTACGATACTAAATAAAAGAACTCCTATCCAAATTTTTCTCAATATGGACACCCCCTCTGTTGCTAAGGTATGCCCACTCCAATTAAAATTTTACAATTTTTCATTTAACAAACCTAAATGTTCCAAATCTCAGAATTGCCCCCAATTGTGTAAGTCTTGAAATCAAGATATTGTTATCGCATTTTGTTGATAATAACCTAAGTTTGTTAAAGTTACTTACTCGTTCACATCCGGAGTTTTATTATCAATAGCAGGCATTTTGGTAATTACGATCGGTTTACTCAAATCAGCATTTGGAAGTTGTTGCGGTTCACTTTTACCAGGCATTGATTGAACATTTTTAGCCTCTGGCGGTAAAGGGGCATCAACGGAGTCTAGAATAATGATTTTCTGTTGTTCAGTCTGATTATTATTTGCTACTGTTTTCTTCTCAGACTTTTCTTTATCTTTGGATGTATTTTGACAACCAACCAAAACAGAAAACAAAGATATGGTTACAAAGATGAAAGCAATTTTCTTCATCCAATCACTCCTCTTTTATATAGACGATTAAAACAGCATCTAGTTACGTCATTTACCATTTTATCTCATTTAATATTCAAATTAGTATAAGTAAAATACCCAGATTCAATCAATTAATTTAATAAAGAAGAGCGATGTACATATAGAACAATCGCCCCCTTTACTGGAATAACTAACACATTCTAATACTTATAAACTGGTTCCTTTATGGGATAAATTACCAATATGCTCAACCTTAAACTCTAGCACCTATCAGTTCAATTTTTTGCAAGAGTCTCATTTAGTTAATTGATTTCTCATCCATCCGATAATTTAGATTAGTAATGTGTTTTATCTTTTGATTTTCCCCATGTTTTAAAGGGTAATTCATATTGATCTGGAGAAATTTGTTTCATAATAATAGTACGCTGGTCAATTGGAAGGGAAAGTTGTTCATAAATAAACTGATCGTCAAAACCTATTTTCGCAGCATCTTCCTTCGTACATGCATAATAAACAGCTTTTGGTCTCGCCCAATAGATTGCTCCGATACACATCGGACAAGGTTCACAGCTCGTATAGATCTCACAATCGGTAAGCTGGAAGTCGTTTAAATATTGGCAAGCTGCCCTTATGGCCTGCACCTCAGCGTGTGCAGTTGGATCATTTGATGCTGTTACTTCATTTCGGCCGGTACCGATTATTTTGCCGTCTTTAACAACAATAGCCCCAAATGGTCCACCTTGGTTGGACATGACATTTTCTAAAGCCACTTCAATTGCTTTTTCCATAAAAGAGAAACCTTTCATACAACCACTCCTCGGTTCATATCATACAAGTATGATTATAAATATGGATATGCAAATAAAAATATCACACCAGAGACAAAGTAGACCTGAATATTTATTTTTTTAAGTTCCGATTAACCTAATATTTATTGATTCAAATTTCAAATTTCCATAATTATTACAAGCCAGTTATTCTACAATCTGGCCTCTTACATAAAATAAAGGACTTTCCTAGCTACAGAAAGCCCCCGTTTGTTTAATAAGTTAAATTCAAAATTACTGCTATTTTATATCTTTGTTTTCCTTATGTTTGAAAATAACTACACTACACTCTTCACACCTTAACGCTGGAACTTTTTTGACTTTTAACCATGCATCACCTATTAATGTTTCACTTCCAAAATCCGCAAAGATGGAATCAGGCGAGTCTGACCAGCAAATTCTTCGAGGAGAGAAAATATATCCTTGCTTCAACTCGTTACCACATTCAGGACACCTTACAACATCGTCCATTGTTAGTTACACCACCTTCATCTTTGCGTTCTTATTGAAATAACTAGTAAGTTTGCACCGTCACTATAAATTAACTCTTATTTTGGCCTATGATTAGGTAATAAGGGCGAGGGCGAGGGCGAGTACGAGTACTCTATTAAGCAATCGCCTTCGTTAGTTGAAAAGAAAATTCCCTGCAAACCCAATTAAAATCATTAAGAAAAAGCT
>NZ_JRNX01000854.1 GCF_000786645.1 Halobacillus sp. BBL2006 | reverse complement strand
AGATATCTCTTTCTTTTTCCTTTTTTCAGTGAGATGATTCCACGTATAATACACCATCCAAAACACAAGAAGGACAACAAATGAATAGAATTTATACTCATAAGGCAGAAGGATAAATAGCAATAGGAAAGTGATAAAGAATGGAGGGATCAGCATCCAAAAACGTTTATCTTTAAAGTGATTCACTATCTTCTCCCCTTGGCTGAAAAAATAAATTCAGCGTCTTCAATTTATTTTATTATAACTCAAGGTCTCCCATCCTGCCGCAATTATTTTGATACATCCTGACGTCTTTTTTTACTCAACAGGTATCAATTTAACTTTTCCTAACGTCTCAATCTTATCTCCCTCTTCAGTGAAAAAAACATAGTCACCATAGAAATCTTCACCAAGAATCGTGTTAACCGTTGGATAGCCACCGCTATCATAGACAAAAAAATTCGTTCCATTACCGATATTTGTTACCTGATAACGCCCTGCAGGAAGATCCTTACCGACGAAGTATTGCCCAGCGATTAACGTTCTAGGCTCATCTTCCGCTTTTTGTAACTCCCCGGACAAACGATCAAGCTTCTTCTGCTTTTCGTCGACTTGACCTTGAAGCTCTTTGACTTGGTTCTGCAATCCGGTAAGCTTATCGTTCTCCTTATCTAATTCACTTTTGATTTTCTCTCTTCCAGTCTTCAATTCTTCATCTAAAATGGATTGCTTATAATCGAGTTCTTTCTGAAGGGATTCCAGATCATTTTCTATCTCTTCTTTCTGATCAATTAAAGCTAGCGTTTCTTTTTTATCTGTTTGAAGAGATTTCAAATCATCATCCAGCTGCTTAATCTTATCAGTTGTTGAAACTGCCTCTTCTTCCATGTCAGTTATATCCATCTTCATATTGTTCAACGTCGTTTCTGCACCGCTTTTCCCCATCATAATTCCGATCAAAAAAACAACCAAAAGCCCAAGGATGTATCCTGAAATCTTTACGTATTTCATCCAACCCTCTCCCTGCTATTCAGTTTTGATACACCATTATACAGAGAGGACTAGAGAAACATTCATCAATACGATGACATAATAACCCACCTCAGGTCATCCAAAATCTGGATGACCTGAGGTGGGTTATATTCCCATTCGCTGTAGTTTTCAGGAATAGTTCTGCCGTTTGCGTATATAAATGATAAATGTATCTTTAAAATAGAAAGGGGAAAACACATGAGCGAGTACATGAACTTCAACAAGATGATTACCCCAACTCTGATTAAGATTATTTTTTGGGTCGGTGCCATCTTCTCCGTGGTCTTTGGTATTATTATGATTTTTGCAGGTGCAGCTAATCCGTGGGGAGGGGGCATGCAAGTACTCGCCGGAATATTCATGATTATTTTTGGGCCTTTATTGACACGCATTTATTGTGAACTTCTTATTGTTCAATTTAAGATGCATGAGGCATTACAGACCATCCAAGCTTACAGCGCCCCAAGTAATTCGGATTCATAGGATAAAAAAACTCGTCAAGCTGACGAGTTTTTTGAAATACATTCCAATAAATGTCACCTCAGGTCATCCAGAATATGGATGACCTGAGGTGACATTTATTGGGGTTCGAAGGTGTGAAAATCGTTTAACTTTGTTACGATAGATACAATACACCTTATTGGATTGGAGCACTGTTTAATGAAAATTAACTTCACCAAAAAACAGTTTCGAACATTAATAGAACTTATCTACTTAGGTGAATGGACCGCAAATTCATCCAGAGAAGTAGATCGAGTTGAAAAATACGAAGAGTTGATGGAATATATCTACTCCTATGCAGACAAATTCGGATTTGATGACCTAGTCGTACACGATAAAAAACTTAACGGTCATTACCCTACAAGAGAATTTGAAGAAGAAATGGAGAACTATATTGATGAAAACGATGAGGAGGTATTCTGGCATCAATTAGTAACAAGGTTAGCGATGCGCGATGCCAAAAATGAAGGTACACTTCATCCTGATCAAGAATCACTGATTACACGCGGTTTTGAGTTGGAAAATGAGTATGAAGAAGAATTTGAAACACATGGATTGGCTCGATTGAAAATACAAAAAGATTAATCATATAAAGAGACTCGGACATAAGTAAAGCAGAGGTGTTATAAAACGAACATTGGAACCTTGTATAATATCAACGCAGATTCTAAGCGTAGGCAAAACACGGAGACTCCTACGGGAACAGCGCGAGCCGAAGATCCCGGAGAAAAGCGTTCTTTGCTTTTCGAGGAAGCTGAGGCCGTGCCCGTGGAAAGCGAAGTGTTTTGACGGAGCGGTCATTGCACTCTTTTTGTGGCACACCAAAATTCCGAACTGATTTCAACGAATCGTT
>NZ_JRNX01000853.1 GCF_000786645.1 Halobacillus sp. BBL2006 | reverse complement strand
GTTGATATCTTTTCAACACACACGGGTGTGTGGTATTCTATTAAGTTAGTGACTACAATAATTTTAAACTTGTGGATAAATGAAAAATAAAAGGAAATTAAGGAGGTGAGCGCGTGTGGAAACCGATACGATAACTGCCATTTCGACCCCGATGGGAGAAGGCGCCATCGCCATTGTTCGATTGAGTGGTCCGGAGGCTGTCTCTATATCAGCCAGCCTGTTTCAAGGAAAAAATCTGAACCAGGTAGATTCCCACACGATGCATTACGGAAAAATTATCGACCCTGAAACGGGAGAAATGGCAGAGGAAGTTATGGTCTCTGTCATGCGGGCACCTAAAACTTTTACAAGAGAAGACATCGTTGAGATCAATTGTCACGGTGGACTTGTTTCTGTCAATCGTGTACTTGAAATCGTTCTTGCAAGTGGAGCACGTTTAGCTGAGCCAGGAGAATTCACGAAGCGTGCGTTTATGAACGGACGAATCGATCTGTCTCAGGCCGAAGCCGTGATGGATTTGATCCGTGCCAAAACCGATCGAGCTATGAATGTAGCATTAAAGCAAATGGACGGACGTTTGTCGAAATTGATTCAGGATTTACGTCAGAAATTGTTAGAAACGTTAGCCCACGTTGAAGTGAACATCGACTATCCCGAATACGATGATGTCGAAGAAATGTCTCATGAAATGATGGAAGAAAAAACGAAAGAAGTTCATGCTGAAGTGACGAAGCTGTTAGAAACCGCTCGTCAGGGAAAGATCCTTCGTGAAGGATTAGGGACAGCAATCATCGGCCGCCCTAATGTCGGAAAATCTTCGTTAATGAACGCTCTTGTTCATGAAAACAAAGCGATCGTGACAGAGATTCCAGGAACAACTCGTGATGTAATTGAAGAGTACGTTAATGTAAGAGGCGTGCCGCTAAGGCTTGTCGATACGGCCGGGATTCGTGAGACTGAAGATATTGTCGAGAGAATTGGAGTCGAACGTTCAAGGCAAGTACTGAAAGAAGCCGATCTCATCCTACTTGTGTTAAACTATGGGGATGAGTTGAATGAAGAAGATGAAAAGCTTTTTGAAGCGATCAGCGATATGAACGTCATCGTCATTGTAAATAAAATGGACTTAGAA
>NZ_JRNX01000852.1 GCF_000786645.1 Halobacillus sp. BBL2006 | reverse complement strand
ATTGAGTCCCGAGAGACTCACAAAGGTGTATGAGGGTTTGGCTCGCTTGGCATGCGAGCAAAGCACCCCCAGGACACCTGGGGGTGCTTTTTTTCATACCTGACACCAGAATCTGAGGGCAGGGTACCAGGTACCGGACTAGATTCTTTGCGTACCAGGTACCAAGCAATAGGCAGCACGTACCTGGTACGCAAAGAATGGTATGCAACGCACCGGTACCCGCCATCACCAATCAAGAAAATAAGATGGGAGAGATGACCATGAACCTGATCGGATCCAGAAAACACTTATTATCAATGAAGCATTTATCTAATGAGGATATTCATCAGCTGTTCTCCATCACTAGAGAAATAGAAAAGGGACACCCGGAGGCACCTTTCAATGGCCGTTTTGCTGCAAACTTATTCTTAGAACCAAGCACAAGAACAAAAAGCAGCTTCCACATCGCAGAAAAAAGACTCGGACTTGAAGTTCTTCACTTGGATGGCAATGATTCCAGTATTACGAAAGGTGAAAGCTTATACGATACATTAAAAACTCTTGAATCAATCGGGGTAGAGCTGGCAGTCGTCCGCCAATCAGAAGTTGGTCTGCTGAATACTTGTGCAGAAGATTTGGATCTTAGTTTGATCAATGGCGGGGATGGCTGCGGCGAGCATCCAACCCAGTCTTTACTTGACCTATACACAATAGATGAACAGTTTCATAGTTTTAGAGGCTTGAGAGTGGCTATTGCGGGAGACTTGAAACACAGTCGAGTCGCAAGATCGAATGCATATGCACTGACACAACTTGGCGCTGAAGTTTCTTTTGTAACAAAACCAGAGTGGCAGGATCCTTCTCTTACGACCAACTACATAACGATGGACGAAGCGGTCGATCGTTGTGATGTCTTGATGCTGTTAAGAATTCAGCATGAAAGGCATGATCAAACCACCGCCCCTACGTCCTATCTGGAACAATATGGGCTGACCAAGGAGCGAGAAGCTCGCATGAAAGACCATGCGATTATTCTTCATCCAGCCCCTGTCAATCGGGGAGTTGAGATTGATCACGAACTCGTCGAATCCAGAAAATCACGAATTTTCAGACAAATGAAGAATGGTGTGACCGTCCGCATGGCCGTGATCCGAGCACTTTTGAAAGGGGAGCTGTAAATGAGTAAAAAAATCATCAATTCAAAACGAATGGTAGAGGGATCTTATGAAGGTTGTGAAGTATTGATCTCTGGAGGAAAAGTCATTCAAATCGCTGAAACGATAGATCAGGACGCAGAATACACGGTCGATGCGAAGGGACTTCTCCTTCTTCCTGGACTCGTTGACGTACATGTGCACTTGAGAGAGCCTGGTGGAGAAGCAAAAGAAACAATCGCAACAGGAACGAAAGCGGCGGCAAAAGGCGGCTTCACTACGGTTTGTGCGATGCCTAATACTCGCCCAGTTCCCGATTCGACTGAGACCTTACAAACATTGTTAGACAAAATTGATAAAGACGCAAACGTCCGAGTTCTCCCTTATGCCTCCATTACAACCCGACAACTAGGAAAAGAACTCGTCGACATGGAATCATTGAGCGACATTGGGGCTTTTGCTTTTACGGATGATGGAGTTGGCGTACAAACCGCGGGGAAAATGTTTGAAGCAATGAAACGAGCAAGCAAACTGAATAAAGCTATCGTCGCACATTGTGAAGACAATTCACTTGTGTACGGAGGAGTGTCTCATCTAGGAGAAGTCAGTGAAAGGCTAGACCTCCCAGGAATTCCAAATGTTGCTGAATCAGTGCAAATTGCTCGTGATGTCCTATTAGCAGAAGCTGCTGATTGTCATTATCATGTCTGCCACGTATCGACGAAAGAATCTGTAAGAGTAATTAGAGATGCAAAACGTGCAGGGATTCATGTGACAGCGGAAGTGACACCGCACCACATTCTACTGAATGAAACAGACGTAAAGGAAGACGATGCGCTGTTCAAAATGAACCCGCC
>NZ_JRNX01000851.1 GCF_000786645.1 Halobacillus sp. BBL2006 | reverse complement strand
TTTGAACACTTTCCTGTGGGGGAACCGGCGAGCTTCCTCGGGCTGAGCCTGAGGAGGCTCAGCGCATGCCCGCGGAAAGGGAGTCGTTTTCTACGCACTTATCATCGCACATAAAAGTCTCGAAACTAAGTCTACGATACTCGGGAGTTTTAATGGAAATAACACAAGGGATTTCCAAAATGAATCGTTAATAATAAGGTTTAGCGGATACTAAAAAAGTACACAACCAGATAGGTTGTGTACTTTTTTTGAGCAATTTTACTTTTTATCTGCCATTCTCAAGAACTGAGGTGTAAAACCTCTAGCTCTTCACTATACCCTAGCAATAAAATGCTGCTCCTACGATGATCAATAGGATGAACAATACGACGATCAAGGCGAAGTTATTCGGGTAACCCCTATAACCACCGACTCTTCTACAACGACGTCCTCCGTAAGGATAGCCTCCGTACATAAGCTCACCTCCTGTTGTTTACATTTCAGCCTATGCACGGAAGAAGAGATCTGTATGGTTAAATACCCACTCAAATCATAAAGGTTGCAGGAGCCAACTTTATAATTTTACTTTTTTGATTCAACCCGCTTTTCTCTTTTTCATTATGATGGTGTGCACATCGATCGATCTCCTCACACCAATGATTTAATTGTTCGTTAATCATCTGTTCATGATCTGGAGCTGAGGCAGAATGAGAAGGGAAGTACGGCCCGGAAATTCTTTGATTGGCATACATAAGTCACAGCCTCCTTAGGTCCTATTATTTCCGAACGACTGCATTTTATGAAACGTATGGAAGAGTCTAAACACCAAAAGGTTATAAACAAAATTCTAATTTTTGTTATAAAAAAATGGAAAAGGGTAAAGGAATGGGACATACGTACGTTGAAATAATCCATAACACATTGGCGGAGAGTTCTTGGTAGTGAATTACATATTATTTATGTATAATGATTGTACAACTATTGCATATCAGAATGAAAGAAGGTGAAGCTTTTGAAAACTGTTGCAGTCGTGGGGGCTGGACCCGGAGGGCTGGCTTCAGCCATGATGCTTGCATCACAAGGGTATAATGTACACGTATTTGAAAAACAAGATTACGTTGGAGGTAGAAATGGCCACTTTTCTTTAGGAGAGTACACCTTTGACATTGGACCTACATTTTTGAGTATGCCTCATATTGTAGAAGAAATATTCCAGTTATCGGGTCGAAATGCCCACGAATACTTAGATCTTATAGAATTATCACCGATGTATGAACTTCAATTCGACGGAAAACGTGTTCCGATGTATCGGAATAGAGAGAAAATGCTCGAAGTCATATCCGAACATTTCCCCGGAAATGAAAGGGGTTATGAGCATTTCATGGCCGACACAAGGGAAAAAATGCAAGCTTTACTTCCTTTGCTGCAGACTCGCCACCACAGGTTGAGAGACTACATCAGTAAGCGGGCTTTGAAAGCTCTGCCTAAACTTTCGCTAGGTAAATCTGTCTATGATGTTTTATCGGACTATTTTACAGATGAGAAGTTGAAAATTGCATTTACTTTCCAGGCAAAATATCTTGGAATGTCCCCATGGGAATGTCCTGGCGCTTTTTCTATTCTTTCTTATATGGAACATGAATATGGCGTTTTTCATCCAAAAGGCGGCGTCAATCAATTGTCAAAAGCGATGGCTAA
>NZ_JRNX01000850.1 GCF_000786645.1 Halobacillus sp. BBL2006 | reverse complement strand
ATCGAGTGGTGTCTCTTTCCCGCCGATATGTTTGTTCACATATCTTGCAGCAACAAACAAGAAGTCTGATAAGCGGTTCAGATACGAAACCACAAGTGGATTATCCAATTCATCCTCAAGAGCGACAGCTGTCCGCTCTGCTCTTCTTACAACCGTACGTGCTAAATGCAGTCCTGCTGACGCTTCATGACCTGAAGGCAGAATGAAGTTTTTCAGCGGCGCCAGCTCCTGATCCAACTGATCGATATGCTTCTCAAGTTCGTCAATGTGTTCTTTTTTCAGACGCCATTGAACCTCTTTACCTTTCGGAGTGGCAAGCTCTGCGCCAACATGGAATAGAATCGTTTGTATTTTTTGCATCACATTAAGAAAAGCATCTTTGTCCGTCCAGTCTTCACGTCTTAAATGACTCAACGCAAGACCGATGGCTGAGTTCGCTTCATCACAAGTGCCATAAGCTTCTACTCGAATATCGTTCTTCGCTACGCGATCTCCATAAATAAGAGATGTCTTCCCTTTATCTCCTGATCTCGTATAAATTCGCATTTCAATACCCCCGTCTCGGATCGATTTTATTATTCATTTCTTCTTTACCTTCTAAGTAAATATGCAAATTCTCTTCAAAGCGTTCAAATGCTCTTGGCTGATAATATGGAGATATTCCTGATATATGAGGCGTTACCGTCACATTTTCTTCCTCCCAAAACGGGTGATCTTCAGGTAATGGTTCCTCCTCAAAAACATCTAACACAGCATGATCGATGTATTTCTCCCTGACGGCTTTCAGAACGACTTCTGTCGATACTAGGTCGCCCCGACCCATATTTAGAAAGATGGCATGATCGGCCATGGTCTGAAAATGATTGATCTTCAGCAAATACTTGGTTTCTTCAGTACTCGGTAGAGCAGCGACAACAAAATCCGCTTCTGAAAGGACTTCTTTGAGTTCCTCAACTTTATAAGTGTCATGAAAATATTCTTTCTGCTTACCCGATTTTGATACCCCTATCGTTTTCATCTGAAACGCCTGAGCAAGGCGGGCAGTTTCCTGACAAATCGCACCTGTCCCAAGCAGTACCATCGTCCTTCCGCTGATTTCATTCATTACAGGACGACGGTTCCATTGGTGATTTTGCTCCTGTTCGATCAAGGTTTTCGCTTTTCTTGAAACTTGAAGCAACATTGATATCGCATACTCGGCCATCGGATGGGCGTGGATTCCCCTTACATTCGTCACCAAAATACCTCGATCCGCAATTTCATCAAAAGGCATTCGGTCCAGCCCTGCTGATAAAACCATGATCCATTTCAGACGAACCGCCTTCTCTATCCGACCCGGATTCAGGTCCTCTCCATATGTAACGAAAATATCAGCTTCTCCTAAATGAGGCTCAGCCTCTTCAATTCCATGGTAAAATGCAAATTCAACTTGGCTGAAGCGCTGTGTTAAACGGTCTTTGATGGAGTCTGGCACACGTTTAATAGCTGAAACGACTTTCATCCAATCCCTCCTCTCGGTTCTTTCTTTTATAGTAATTGTTTTTTATATGAGATACAAAAATAAAGAAA
>NZ_JRNX01000849.1 GCF_000786645.1 Halobacillus sp. BBL2006 | reverse complement strand
AAAAGAAAAAAAGAAATCGGTTCTAATGCCTGTACTCCTTGACTGGAGCGTATGTAAGCGCTTTACATAATTATTGAATAATCTAAGTGTTCAGAAAACTTTGCGAAAAGCTGTTGACCTTATCCGTAAATCCGTTTAAAGTAGTCCTCAATCAACTAAACCGGTAGCACAATTTTTCACGGAAGGTTGATTTCATGTGGAAGGACCTTATGGGGCCCTGACAAAGTAAGAGTGCATGCTTACAAGCCAGGGTCCGCTCTTTATTAATCATTCTTTAATCACATTTCAAACATTAAACTATAAAAGAAAGGAGTGCTAAGAATGAGCAGCCAATGGATTTATTTAGGTGGCGAATATGTCGACAAAAATGAGGCCGTTGTTTCCGTTTATGATCATGGTTTCTTATATGGAGATGGGGTGTTCGAAGGTATTCGTGTTTACGAAGGCAACATCTTCAAGCTCGACGAACATTTGAATCGCTTGTATGATTCTGCGAAATCAATCATGCTGCAGATTCCATATGAAAAGGAGGAGCTGGAAGAGATTATTGCGGAAACCGTCAGAAAAAACCAGCTAGAGACGGCATATATTCGCGTCGTTGTTTCTAGAGGAGCTGGCAACTTGGGTCTAGATCCAGCGAGTTGTTCGAATCCACGTGTGGTTGTCATTGCTGAGGCACTCGCTTTATTCCCGAAAGAACTCTATGAACGCGGGGTAAGGCTTGCATCTGTATCAAGCAGAAGAAACCGACCGGACGTTTTACCTCCACAAGTGAAATCATTGAACTATTTAAATAATATCTTAGTGAAAATGGAAGCAAATCAGGCAGGCGTCGATGAAGCACTTATGCTGAACGATCAAGGCTATGTAACAGAAGGTTCAGCTGATAACATTTTCATCGTTAAAAACGGAACAATTTTCACGCCGCCGACTTATTTAGGAGCACTCGAAGGAATAACGCGAAACGCCATTATCGATCTTGCAGAAGAAAAAGGCTATAAAATAAAAGAACAGCCATTTACTCGTCATGATGTATATGTCGCCGACGAGGTATTCTTGACAGGTACAGCGGCAGAAGTCATCGCTGTAGTAGAAGTGGACCAAAGACAAGTGGGGGATGGGACGCCAGGAGTCGTCACCAACCATCTACTATCGGAATTTAGAAAAATCACGACAACTGATGGGTACAAAGTGTATTCAGAAAATAAAGCTCACGTTAGTTGACTTTGACAATTGAATGAACGCAAAACGAAGACGGGAATAAAGGGATAAGTTCTTGTATTCACAGAGAGCCGGGGTTGCTGGAAGCCCGGAAATACTTCTTATTCTGACATCATCCCAGAGTGTCCTTGCTGAACCTCTCAAGTAGGCAGGACCAGGTGTTTCACTGCACCTGTTATCAAAAGGAATTCAGCTGAATTCCATGAGGTGAAGCAATATGCTTCATGAATGAGGGTGGTACCGTGGAAACGAAGACCTTTTCACCCCTCTCTTTCCTTATACCGATCTGTGTATGAGGGATCAGAGGGAGGAAAAGGTCTTTTTTCATGAAAGAATTACTTCAGCGCCAAGCAGCGCTTTAGCTTTAAAGTTTTAGTAGGAGGGATTAAAAAATGAAGGCAGAGGCAAGTGTGAAAGAGCAGACGGCCACAAAGACAGGGGCGGATTTGTTAGTACAGGCGCTGGTCGATCAAAAGGTAGAAGTGCTATTCGGATATCCAGGTGGCGCAGTCTTACCGATTTACGACGCGATTTACCGTTCAAAGGGAAGTTTCGATCATATCCTGCCAAGACATGAACAAGGTGCAATCCACGCCGCCGAGGGATATGCAAGAGTGGCAGGCCGTGCCGGAGTTGTCATCGGTACATCAGGACCAGGAGCGACAAACCTTGTGACAGGGATTGCGGACGCCATGATGGATTCAATTCCCCTCGTTATTTTTACCGGTCAGGTTGCTAAAGGCGTCATCGGTACGGACGCTTTCCAAGAGTCAGATATCATGGGGATCACAACACCGATCACAAAGCATAACTATCAAGTCCAAACAATAGAAGAGCTCCCTAGAATTGTGAAAGAAGCCTTTCATATTGCCACGACCGGGCGTCCGGGTCCAGTCGTTGTCGATATACCGAAAGACATTTCGTCAGCGGTTCAGGAAAGTAAAATCGATGACAGCTTTCATCTTCCGGGTTATCAACCGAACTTAAAGCCAAATCCGCTTCAGATTAATAAACTTCATGAAGCGTTAGTCAAAGCTAAAAAACCGGTTGTCCTTGCCGGATCAGGCATTGTTCACGCAGGGGCTTCTGAGGAACTGAAAGAATTCGTCCATAACTATCAGCTTCCCGTAACTACAACGTTGCTAGGATTAGGCAGTTATCCAGGTAATGATGACTTGTCTCTAGGGATGGCAGGAATGCACGGAACTTACGCTGCGAACATGGCTTTGTACGAATGCGATCTATTGATCAACATCGGTTCTCGATTTGACGACCGGTTGACTGGGAACTTACAGCACTTCGCTCCTTCAGCGACTGTCGCACATATTGATGTAGATCCTGCTGAGATCGGAAAAAACGTTCCGACTCAAATTCCTATCGTATCGGATGCAAAAGCTGCACTCCAGGCGATTAACAAAAAGAAGGTACAGGGTCTCGATCATAAAGGCTGGATGGGAGACATCGATCACAATAAGACAGAATGTCCGCTGTGGCATGTGCAGCCTGAATCGGAAATCGTTCCTCAGTGGCTGATACAAAAAGTTTATGAATATACGAAAGGTGAAGCGGTTGTAACGACTGATGTCGGTCAGCACCAGATGTGGGCGGCTCAATACTATCATTTCGACCGTCCGAATCGATGGGTAACCTCAGGCGGCCTCGGTACGATGGGCTACGGGTTCCCGGCAGCAATTGGTGCACAGATTGCTGATATGGAGTCTACTTGTGTGGCCATCGTCGGTGACGGCGGTTTCCAAATGACCATGCAGGAGCTTTCCGTATTACAAGAACGCAGATTGCCGGTTAAAGTCCTAATCGTTAATAACCAGGCGCTCGGTATGGTCCGTCAGTGGCAGGAGAAGTTTTACGAAGAACGTTACTCTGAATCGATCATTGAAACACAGCCAGATTTCGTGAAACTGGCAGAAAGCTATCAAGTTCCGGGCTACTACATCGATTCTCAAAAGAGTCTGGAGGAAGTATTGCCGAAAGTACTTGCTGACGATCAGCCAGCAGTTATCGACTGCAGAGTGCTGCAGAAAGAAAATGTATATCCAATGATTGCCCCAGGCAAAGGACTCCATGAAATGATCGGGGTGAAGAAACCATGAGAAGAATTGTAACAGCCATCGTCCACAACCGCAGCGGTGTTCTCAATAGGGTCACCGGGTTGCTGGCGAAGCGGCAGTTCAATATAGAAAGCATCTCTGTCGGGCGTACCGAAACGGAGGGGATTTCAAAAATGACCTTCGTCGTGGAAGTAGAAGATGAGAGAAAGCTAGAGCAGCTTACGAAACAGCTGAATAAACAGATTGATGTATTGAAAGTTTCGGATATTACGGACAAAGCGATTGTTGCAAGGGAACTCGCAATGGTGAAAGTTATCAGCAATCCGCAAATCCGAAATGAAGTCCAGGGTATTATTGAACCGTTTCGGGCATCGATCATTGATGTCAGCAAAGAAAGCATCACGGTTCAGGTGACTGGAAAATCAGATAAAGTCGATGCGCTCATCGAGCTTTTAAGACCTTATGGAATTAAAGAATTGGCTCGCACAGGTTTAACTGCCTTCACAAGAGGCCAACAACCGCAAGTAGCCGAGTTCAAACCTTATTCACTACTAAAATAACGGAGAGGATGTTTACAAATGGCAAAAGTTTATTATCACAACGATATTCAAGATGAGGTACTCAAAAATAAAAAGGTGGCCGTTGTCGGATACGGATCCCAAGGCCATGCCCACGCTCAAAACCTGAAAGAAAGTGGTCATAACGTCGTCGTTGGACTTCGTAAAGGGAAGTCCTGGGAGAAAGCAGAACAAGACGGTCTGGAAGTTAAAGTCGTAGCAGAAGCTGTAGCTGATGCAGATGTTGTCATGGTGCTCTTGCCAGATGAACATCAGCCGAGTGTATATGAAGAACACATTAAACCAAACTTGAAATCTGGGGCAGCACTAGCTTTCGCTCACGGCTTCAACGTTCACTTCAACCAGGTGGTTCCTCCATCTGATGTCGACGTATTCCTCGTTGCACCAAAAGGACCAGGACACCTTGTCCGCCGTACTTTTGAAGAAGGCGCAGGCGTACCAGCCCTAATCGGTGTCGAACAAGATGTAACAGGTGAAGCGAAAGAAATCGCACTTGCTTATGCCAAG
>NZ_JRNX01000848.1 GCF_000786645.1 Halobacillus sp. BBL2006 | reverse complement strand
AACGATGGAAATCCAACGCCTGATCGGACGGGCGCTGAGAGCGGTTGTCGACCTTGATCAAATCGGTGAGCGGACCCTATGGGTGGATTGTGACGTGATCCAGGCAGATGGCGGCACAAGAACAGCTTCTATTACGGGTGCCTTTGTAGCCGTAGTGATTGCATTCGGTAAACTTGTGGAAAAGGGAACGTTAAAGAAACTTCCAGTGACCGATTTCTTAACCGCTATTTCTGTCGGTGTGCTTCCAGACGGGGAAGAAATTCTTGATTTGTGCTATGAAGAAGACAGTCGTGCACACGTGGATATGAACGTCGTTATGACAGGCCAGGGCGAATTCGTTGAGCTGCAAGGAACAGGAGAAGAAGCAACGTTCTCTATGCCTCAGCTGCAAACCATGCTTTCCCTTGCTCAAGAAGGCGTGAATGACCTCGTCGAGCTTCAAAAAGAAGCGATTGGTGATTGGGCGGACGTTATTACGGGAAAACATGTATCAGGAGCATCGAAAGAGTCATGAAGGAATTGATTGTAGCGACAAAGAATGAAGGCAAAGTCCGCGAATTCCGCCAAATGTTTGCCAACTATAATATATCAGTGAAGTCTTTACTCGACTTTGAAGAAGAAATGGAAGACATTGAAGAGACAGGTACCACTTTTTCAGAAAATGCTACGATCAAAGCGGAGGCCGTGTCTCAGCAGTTTCAGCTGCCTGTAGTAGCGGATGATTCCGGTCTGGTCATAGATGCTTTAGATGGTGCTCCAGGCGTTTACTCCGCTCGTTATGCTGGTGAAGAGAAAGATGATGCAAAGAACCTTCAGAAAGTGATGCAAGAGCTACAGGGAGTACCTAGGGAAGAAAGAACAGCCCGCTTCGTCTGTGCTGTTGCGGTAGCTCGACCTGGAGAAGAGACTTTTGTGAAAAAAGGGTATTGTGAAGGCTCTATTGCAAACGAGCCGTCAGGAGCGAATGGATTCGGATACGATCCGATCTTTATTCCGAAAGGCTCCAAGCGCACAATGGCTGAGTATTCCGCTGAAGAGAAAAATTCGATCAGTCATCGACATCACGCCATTCAACAAATTGAAGAGTGGCTTAAGCATCAATCTTAAAGAGGTGATACTATGCCGAAAGTATTGATTATGAGTGACAGTCACGGACTGACAGAAGAAGTAACAGAAGTGAAAGAACGCCACAAACATGAGGTAGACGCCATGCTCCATTGCGGTGATTCTGAACTTGCCCACGATTCAGAAGAGTTACAGGACTTCCACTATGCCAAAGGCAATTGCGACTTTGAACCAGAAATGGAAAACGATCAGGTGGTAACCGTAGGCGATGTTACGTTCTTAGTCACACATGGCCACTTATACCAAATTAAATCGACACTGATGCCCTTATCGTATCGTGCAGAAGAAGTAGGAGCACAAGTAGCCTGCTTTGGTCATTCTCATATCGCTGGTGCCGAAAAGGTAAATGAAACGTTGTTTATCAACCCAGGAAGCTTAAGACTACCTAGAGATCGTGAAGAACCGACTTACGCGATTCTAGAATGGGATTCAACGGATGACGTTCATCTGCAATTTTACCATGTGAATGGAAAGCCGATGTCTGACTTGAAGCTTGAAACAACTTTAGCAGCAAAGGAATAATTTCTTTGCTGCTAGACTATTGACAAAGTTCTCATTCCTTACTATAATGATTCTTGTCCGCTTCAAACGAAAGCAATCATTTAATCCATGATTTTGTTGAATTCATGCGGGTGTAGTTTAGTGGCCACGAGCAATACATCCACCGAGTAAACTACGAGTTGCCCCGACGGATCAACATCCTTGAGTTCACGAGAAGAGGAAAAAGCACGGTTTGGAGTCTCAACCGAACCTGGCTTATGAAATTTTTTATACGCGGGTGTAGTTTAGTGGTAAAACCTCAGCCTTCCAAGCTGATGATGAGGGTTCGATTCCCTTCACCCGCTCCATACATATTTTAAAACCACACATCATAATGTTAATGTAACGATGTGTACAAATTGCAAACATTTATAATGTCCCAGTAGCTCAGCAGGATAGAGCATGACCGAATCAACTGCGAAGCAATCGCTTCAACGTACCGATTCAAATGCTTCACTGAACTACCCAAAGAATCGGGACGACGTTATTATGATATAATGTTTGTAATTTGAATTAAATTTAACATGATGTCCCAGTAGCTCAGCAGGATAGAGCAACAGCCTTCTAAGCTGTGGGTCGGGGGTTCGAATCCCTCCTGGGACGCTAACTAT
>NZ_JRNX01000847.1 GCF_000786645.1 Halobacillus sp. BBL2006 | reverse complement strand
AAAGGCATTTTTCTTAAAATACTTCTCCTGGTCCTTATAGTCGATCGAAAAAGTTTGCAAGCTTCCTTTATTCTCTTTTTTATACTTTTCAGCTGCCACGGCAGTAATGGCACTTGAATCTACTCCGCCAGAAAGGAAAGTGCCCAATTTCACATCTGATACGAGTTGGCGCTCTGAGGCATCGATGAATAGTTCCCTCACTTGTTCAACCGTTTCATCAAAGTTATGTTCATGAGGCTCACTGACGACATTCCAATAACGATCGATCGTAAGCTTTCCTTTTTCCCAAACTGCCCTGTGGCCTGCTCGAAGCTCATTGATCTGCTGGAATATTCCATGACCGGGAGTCCGTGATGGACCTAAAGAAAGGATCTCATGAATACCCTCTTCCCCTACTTTCGATTCGACATCAGGATGAGCCAAAATTGCCTTCATTTCCGAAGCGAACATGAGACCAGATTTATGATCACTATAAAAAAGCGGCTTGACCCCAAGTCGATCCCTTGCCAGGAATAGCCGCTTCCGATTCGTTTCCCAGATACTAAAGGCAAAAATCCCATTCATATGGTCGACGCAGTTTACTCCCCATTCCATGTAGCTTACTAATACAACTTCCGTATCAGAATGAGAGGTGAAGCTCCACCCTCTTGCCTTCAAGGCATCTCTGATTTCATCTGTATTATAAAGCTCCCCATTGTAACATAGGACGTACTTTTCATTATGGGCTTCCCGGATCATTGGCTGTTTCCCGCCAGATGGATCAACAACGATCAATCGCTGATGCCCGAAAGCAGCTGGTCCTTCCATCCATTTTTGAAAATCATCCGGGCCCCGATGACGAAGAGTATCAGCCATTTGAGCCAATATGGGTGCTTTTTCATTGATTGTAGACTTATAATCAACCCATCCAACAATGCCACACATCTAGCCTCACCATCCTTTATTAAGAAGAAATAAATGTAGTCAGGACATAAAAAAACCATCATAACTTACTTTATGATGGCGCGCGGAGCTTTATGAAGTTTTTTCAGAAACAGGCTTGACATATTAAGTGAGAATGATTATCATTTTAATTGATAATAGTTATCACTCCGTTAACCCCCAATTGACGGATCAGATCGAAACCATAGAAAAAGCTGTAGTCTAATCTAACAGCCCCCCCTTTTTTACTAAAAACGCTGCATGCCGGATCGCATGCAGCGTTTATTTTTATGCTGGCAAGATGCCCAAAGGTAAGAAACCAAATCCTAAAATAAGTGCAAGAATTACAGCAGCAATCAATTGCCCCCAAGAGGCCGCAGCAGGCTTTTTCTTCTTGTACTTCACTGCCACCATTTCCATTGCAAAAATGGCCCATAATCCGACAAGCAGTTTAATGATAATAAGCGGTCCGTAATTTGAATAACTCGCAAATAATGAACCCCCAGAATACAAGATCAATAAATAATCAAGCCGTAAAATCATATGA
>NZ_JRNX01000846.1 GCF_000786645.1 Halobacillus sp. BBL2006 | reverse complement strand
CTTCCGGAAATGCCAAGGTCCGATTCTGGCACTTATCCCCTAATGCCCCAGCTGTCGACATCGCTGTTAAAGGAGGAGAAGTCCTGTTCCGTAATGTTCCATTCGGAAAAGCCACACGCTACCTCACACTGCCGCCAACGACTGCAGATCTTGAAGTCCGTGTCGCAGGTACGAATCAGGTCGCACTGACTGTCCCTAATGTAACGTTAAATCCAAGCCAGGCATATACAGCTGTTGCTGTAGGATTAGCAGGTGCACAGCCCCCACTTGAAGCGATATTCCTTCAGCCTTAATGAAAAAATACAGGCAGACTCTTTGCCTGTATTTTTTGTTTACGACCGTAAAAGGCTTTGCTCCCTCCACTCATGGTCTAGCTTTATTGTCGAAGTTCTTTTTTAATACTGAAAATAGATTCACTTCTTGTTTTTCGATTTTGATTTTCTTCTCAAATTCCATCCCTATCCTTTCCGCCACTTTTTCAGAAGCTAGATGACCAGGCTGAATGAGTGCAATCAACCTTTGAATGTTAAGTTTTTCGTTACCATAGTTTCTTAGTGCTCTGGCTGATTCTGTTGCATAACCATTATTCCGATAGTTGCGACAAATCCAATATCCTATTTCTATTTCTTGCTTTTCTCCTATGTTCTGGGGAACTAAACCTGCGTGTCCTACTGGAGTGTTGTCTTCTTTCCTTACAAGGACTTTTAAACCAAGATCATCGTCTACTTTGTATGTATGATAGATCCAGTTTAAAAAGTCCTTCCCTCCGTCTCTGTCTTTCGGCTCCCCATCTCCTATAAATGAAACCATTTCACGGTCTGACAACATAGACATAAGAAATTCAAAATCATCATCCTTATATGGGCGAAAATACAACCGTTCAGATATAAGAGGCATGTTACCTATCCTTTCATTTTCTGGAATTAACGTGATCCAATCATAAAAAATAGAAATCTAAAGTTTTATTTAATCAATATCGTTGATCTAAGCTTGATGAAAACTTTTCCTGTTTTTGAGTTTATTTGTCAATCCTCGTCAATCGTCAGAATCGTGATAAATTTGATCTGTCGTATTTTGCTTATCAGGATACACCATTTTCCCACCATAATGTCCTGTAATGGATAATAAAATGGAACCGGCAATCGTGATGATTACAAGGATGTAAGAAAAATAATTAGGCAAGCCTTTCCACCTTTGCAATAATTTCAGTGCAAGATATCCACCGAATAAAACGAGCGTTATAAGAGCGAAGGTCTCATGAGTATGAACAATAGAATCAATGTCATTACTCTGGTTGGCTTCAGCGTATTCTTCCGCTCCTTCACCTGATAAGTACGCAAAAATCCCTGTAATAAATCCAATACTTAATAAATAAACGCTTGCTTTACCAAAAAACTCTTTCTTGAATAAGGCAACGATTTCTGTAATGGTTCCAAGTAGCAAAAGGGCAATAGGAAAATGAACGAGTAGTGGGTGCAGTGGTGTTGATAACATGAACGTCACTCCTTTTCTATTTTGTTT
>NZ_JRNX01000845.1 GCF_000786645.1 Halobacillus sp. BBL2006 | reverse complement strand
ACATCAAAGTATTCACTGGTTACCGTGCTCAGCATAATGACGCGGTTGGCCCAACAAAGGGTGGTGTACGTTTCCACCCAAATGTATCTGAAAAAGAAGTAAAAGCTTTATCTATTTGGATGAGTTTGAAAGCGGGTATCGTTGATTTGCCTTATGGTGGCGGAAAAGGCGGTATTGTATGCGATCCACGTGAAATGTCATTCAGAGAATTAGAGGGCGTAAGCCGCGGATATGTGCGGGCAATCAGTCAAATTGTAGGTCCGACTAAAGACATTCCAGCACCGGATGTGTTCACCAACTCTCAAATTATGGCATGGATGATGGATGAGTACAGCCGTATTGATGAATTCAATAATCCAGGCTTCATTACTGGAAAGCCGCTGGTCTTAGGTGGATCACATGGACGTGAAACTGCCACGGCTAAAGGAGTTACCATTTGTATAGAAGAGGCGGCTAAGAAAAAAGGCATTAACGTCGAAGGCGCTAGAGTAGTCGTTCAAGGATTTGGGAATGCAGGCAGCTTCTTAGCTAAATTTATGCATGATCGCGGAGCAAAGGTTATTGGTATTTCTGACGCCTATGGTGGCTTGCATGATCCGGATGGATTAGACATTGATTACTTACTTGATCGTCGTGATAGTTTTGGTACAGTAACAAACCTGTTCAAAAACACGATTACAAACGAAGAACTTCTTGAATTGGACTGTGAGATTCTTGTCCCAGCAGCAATTGAGAATCAAATTACCGAAGATAATGCCTATAACATAAAAGCAACCATTGTAGTAGAAGCGGCAAATGGACCAACAACACTTGACGCAACAAGAATTCTATCTGAACGAGGGATCTTACTAG
>NZ_JRNX01000087.1 GCF_000786645.1 Halobacillus sp. BBL2006 | reverse complement strand
ATTTCTTTTATTTTTGCTTGTTTGCCTGCATCAGTAAATGTGTACATATCACAAAAACTAATGCGTCTTCCGTCTTTCATCTTTAGAGTCCCGTTCACGGCTCCCATTCGCCCGTGTGTAAGAATGTTCTGTATGTGAATTTTCGTTACTTTATGATCACCGAGCTGGTCAAGCCAATCCGTGAACTCATCTTTTCCATGAATTACTTTTTCCCCGATGATTTCCCAGCTGAAATCCTCAGATACACTTTCTGTAATAAAGTCTACATCGCCTTTTGCAAAAGCAATGTTGAATTCCTTAAGGAAGGTCTTCTTAGGTGCGTTTCCACAATCCTCTATACAAACAATTTGCAGCTTTTCTGCTTGGTTCTTCTCCATTTTCAAGCTCCTTATTTTACTGGGATCCATATCTCTGAATAATAATCCTCGCTGAACGGATCCTCTTCAGAATATACTTCTAAGTCCGGTGTGCCTGCATGTTCGTATCCACTAGAAGGAAACCACTCAGAATAGATTTGTTTCCATACCTTCTGGATGGCATCTGGCATGGGTCCATGTACTTCGAACACTGCCCATTTTGATGCAGGAAGATCGAGTTTTGAGAACCCTTCAGGAACATCGCCTTCATGTGATACAGCAATCCAATAATCAATATGGTTGGCTTTTGTTTTACTTTTATCCACGCACACCCCTAAAACACCTTTGATTGCTCCATCATTTAACCTGAATAACCTTTGACTCATCCCTTCTTTATTCACTTTATCCCATAGTTTTGGAATAATTCGCTGATTTTCCCCATTCACACAGGAAACTTCCTCCTTAACTCCTACCACTTGAACCGGTCCTTTTTCCACGATTTCGTATTGCATTGGTTCTGCCCCTTTCACACTCACCTGAATGACCAGGCGGTTATAAGATTGCATCTTTCCTGTAAAGCACTTCACATCTCTAGGTGAGATTCCATGTTGCTTTTTAAAGGCTTTAGAGAAAGACTCAGGAGTGTCATATCTGTATTTGTACGCAATATCGATGATCTTTTCATCCGTCTTCGATAACTCGTGAGCTGCGAGTGTCAATCGCCGCTTTCTTAAATATTCTCCGACGGACATATTCGTTAACAACGAAAACATTCGCTGGAAATGGAAGACCGAAGCATTCGCTTTTTGTGCGATTTCTTCAATAGATAGGTCTTCAAGCAAATGTTCCTCAATATAATCAATCGACTTTTGTAAGGATTCAATTAATGTCACTATGATCACTTCCTGACTCTATCTTATCTGTGGGTAAAGAAGAAACCCTGTCCATTTGTGCTTTCATCAAACAGATTACAGACCTGCATACATTGAAGGTAAACTCATTAACTATGCTTATTATAAAACATTTTCGACTAGCTTTATAAAAAACAAGGACGCCTCCTCTTAGACTTCTCGTTCAAACAACAGGGATTACTTTTGATGTCTTAAATACGATTGAACGGTCTCCTTGAAGAATTGCGGTTCATCCACTTTCACATAGATCGTTTCAATCTTTTTCTTAAAACCAAAAAATTGATTGATTTCAACCGGCTCCTTCAAGGGAAGGACATGGGGGATCTGTTCTTTTTCTAAACCGTGGAGGGCCAGTTCAACGTGGCTTCTTCCTTTCTTAAGATTTTCATGAGTCATAGTATTCTTTTCGATACCGCTGATTTGCTCCCACGCGACAAACCCATATTGCCTTATTCCCTTTTGAAAATGAATCCCTTTTTCATCAAGGACCACCGGACATAACCGAATGGCCTGATAATCAGAAATAATAAAAAGTAAGGCATAGACATCGAGGGCTGTGAGGATCCAGGCGGTGATATGGCTATACATGGAGACCATGACATGGACGGCGATAATTTCGATAACCATCGCGTGGACAAGCATGATAAAAACACCAAGATAGCTCCCATTCTTGTGAAGTGTAAAATCATGGGCGTGACGCCTTACGGGTGCCTTTCTCTGCCAGCTGAACAGGCTATAATAGATCGCGGCAATATCCGTAGCCAAAACTCTTAGTGTGAATTGGAATTTGCTCAATCTCGCACCTTTGAAGGGAAAAGTTCGTTCAATCGCATTAGAAAAGCTGGACAGAAAATGATAATGCGTTTTCTTCTCCGCCTGATAGGCTTCCACTAAAAATGGCAATTTTTTTACGACTGAAAAGAAAAGGAAAAGTTCAAGCATAAGAACTGATGCTTCGAGGAGGATGATCGAATGATTGAAATAAGCAAGGAACGCATCGGCTTCATAAGGAATCATCCAATTGGCAAGGAGCAATCCCCAGAACACAAAGCCGCACAGGACGAGCCATGACACTCTTTTCTTAAACCCGAAGAAATACAGCAGGAGAGGTAAAATAATGACAAGATCCACTGCTGTCCCAAGACCGATCCAGTCATCAATGGGGCCTGCAAGCTGGGCTTGCATAACGAGGTAATTCGGAGCGATGATCAAGAATAGAAAAATCAGAATTCGTTTCCAGGCTATATGAGTGAGTGAAAAAGAAGCAGTCATGATATCCCCGCTTTCCAATTTTTTGTATAATTCCATTATATCTAATGGAGTGATGAGGATGTCATCTTTGATCTATTTGTACCGGAAACGTCACATTTTTCACAGATTACGAATTTTTATGTTTGACCGTTCAGTGAAACGGATAAATACATATTTGGCAGAATCAAAACTACTAAACTAATATTGTAACAAACATTTAACAAATTGGTACCTAAGTGTAGTTTACTTTTAGTAAATTCTCTGTTAATTTATATTAATATTTAACATATAGGTACAACAGGAGGTTAATTATGTTTAATCAAAAACAAGACCTATTAAACAAGGGTTGGTTTTTCTTTGCAATTGCCGCTCTCTTTCTTTGGGCAAAAACTTATTACGCCCTTCAAACCGCTTTTACATTAGATATTGAAAATGGAATCCAACAATTTATTCTGGTAATTACACCGATCAGTTCGCTGCTATTTTTCTTAGGATTGTCGCTTTTCTTCAAACCTAAGCGCAGAAATAAAGCATTCATGACGATTTATTTCTTAATGTCCTTTGCTCTTTATGCAAACGTTGTGTATTATCGCTTCTTTAATGATTTCATAACGCTGCCAGTTCTTATGCAATATAAGAACTTCGGGGATCTTGGCGGAAGCGCCAAAGCGCTGATTCATCCAATGGACATTTTATTCTGGATGGATATTGTGATTCTAATTGCATGGCTCGCTGTTAAAAAAGTGCGCCCGGCGCTGGAATTCCGCAAGCGTACGGTAGCGATGATTTTTGCTGCCTCGCTAGGGTTTGCTGCTGTGAACTTAAGCTTGGCGGAAGTGGAGCGTCCACAGCTGCTTGTAAGAACGTTTGACCGCGCGAAACTAGTAAAATTACTAGGAATCTATAATTATCACATTTATGATACTGTCATGACGGCGAAAACGTCTTCTCACCGTGTCCTTGCGGATAGTAACGAATTGAGTGAAGTATTAAACTACGTGAACTCCCAACAAGGAAAAATGGGTGCTCATGGCGAGTACTTTGGAAAAGCTGAAGGCAAGAACGTTGTGCTCGTTTCTTTAGAATCAACTCAAAACTTTGTGATTGACCGCAAACTAAATGGTCAAGAGATCACTCCGTTCCTAAACGACCTGAAAGAAGACAGCTTTTATTTCAGCAACTTTTATCACAACACCGGACAAGGGAAAACATCTGACTCTGAGTTTATTATCGATAATTCTATGTACGGTCTGTCACGTGGAGCCGTCTTTACTACCAACGCTGGTAATGAGTTTAATGCAACACCAGAAATTTTGAAAAATGAAGGCTACACACCAGTCAGCTTCCACGGAAACCACGCAAGTTTCTGGAACCGTGACGTTATGTATCAAAGCCTAGGCTATGACCATTATTTCTCAAAGCAAGAATATAATGTAACTGATGAAAACTCAGTCAACTATGGATTGAAGGATATTCCATTCTTCGAACAATCCATGCCAATGCTGAAAGGTTTAGATAAACCTTATTATGCCAAGTTCTTAACAATGACGAACCACTATCCATATATTACAAATAACGAAAATATGGAAATGATCGAGCCAGCTGATACTGGTGACGGTTCCGTTGACCGTTATTTCCAAACCGTCCGTTATATGGATGAGTCCCTCAAGAAGTTCTTTGAAATGATGAAAGAACAAGGAGAATATGAAGATACAGTATTCGTCTTGTACGGAGACCACTACGGGATCTCTGAGAATCACAACCGTGCGATGAGCGAAATTCTCGGCAAAGAAATCCGCCCATTCGAGCACGTCCAATTGCAAAAAGTACCATTGATCATTCACGTTCCTGGAATGGAAGGAAAAGAGATGGAGACAGTAGGCGGTCAAATTGACTTGAAACCTACCATCCTTCATTTACTAGGTGTTGAACAAGAAAATGATGTTCAATTCGGTACAGACCTATTCAAAGATAATCGCGAAAGCAAAACTATTTTGCGTGATGGCAGTGTCGTGACAGACGAGTATGTATATGCTGCAGAAGGCGATCATTGTTATGACAAGTCCACAGGAGAAGAAATTGACACTGAAACATGTGCTCCATTGAAAAAAGAAGCCGAAACAGAATTAGGCTTCTCTGATAAAGTCGTTTATGGGGACTTGTTACGATTTATGGATAGCGAACAAAAAGAAAATAAAG
>NZ_JRNX01000844.1 GCF_000786645.1 Halobacillus sp. BBL2006 | reverse complement strand
CTTGCGAGCGTACGGTCAAAACGACCCGCTCCGTGAGTACAATTTCGAAGGCTTCCGCATGTTTGAACAAATGGTTACGAACATCGAAGAAGAAGTTTCCCGTTATATTATGAAAGCCCAAATTCGCAACAACCTGCAGCGTCAGGAAGTAGCGAAAGGAGCTACAGCGGTCTCTGGTGGGGAAGAAAGCAAAGAGAAGAAAAAACGCCAGCCGTTTGTTAAAAAAGATGATGTAGGACGTAATGACCCATGTCCTTGCGGCAGCGGTAAGAAATATAAGAATTGCCATGGTAAATAAGGCAGTGAGGCACTCTCGTCAAGAGAGTGTCTTCCCTTGTCTATGGCCTGTATAAGGTCAGGGCACATACCCAGTGCTATGAAAATTCTTTATTTTTAAATAGTGATTTAATGGAAAGAATCTAATATGATTATGTATGAAAAAAATTAGGAGTGATTGATATGGATATGGCCGAAATTCGCCATGAACTAGATAATACAGCTAATCGTTTAGCGGACTTCAGGGGGTCTCTTTGACATCGATCAAAGAAAAACCCGAATTGCTGAGCTAGAAGAAGAGATGACAGCACCTGGCTTCTGGGAAGACCAGAAAACCGCGCAGAAAGTCATCGATGAGGTGAACGGTTTGAAGTCACTCGTTCACACGTTAGAAGAGCATGAAGAAACGCACGAAAACCTGGAAGTTTCCTACGAGCTTGTGAAAGAAGAGGAAGATGAAGATCTTCTAGTCGATTTAGAAGATCAAATTCAACAGCTGGTGAAGGACTTGAACCAGTTTGAACTGAACATCCTGTTAAGCGAGCCCTATGACAAGAATAATGCGATTCTTGAGCTTCACCCTGGTGCAGGCGGTACAGAGTCTCAGGACTGGGCGAGTATGCTTCTGCGTATGTACACGCGCTGGGCAGAGAAGAAAGGCTTTAAAGTGGAAACGATGGATTACCTTCCAGGTGAAGAAGCCGGCGTGAAGAGTGTTACTTTACTGATTAAAGGGCACAATGCTTATGGATATTTGAAAGCAGAAAAAGGTGTTCATCGTCTGGTCAGAATTTCGCCGTTTGATTCTTCAGGAAGACGTCATACGTCCTTCGTTTCGTGCGAAGTCATGCCTGAGTTCAACGATGAAATTGAAATCGATGTACGTACGGAAGATTTGAAAATCGACACGTACCGTTCCAGTGGTGCTGGTGGACAGCACGTCAACACGACTGATTCTGCGGTAAGGATCACGCACACGCCGACGAATACAGTTGTAACGTGTCAATCTGAGCGTTCTCAAATCAAAAACCGTGAACAAGCGATGAAAATGCTGAAATCGAAGCTTTATCAATTGGAGATTGAACGACAACAGCAGGAGCTTGATGACATTCGTGGCGAACAAAAAGAAATCGGCTGGGGAAGCCAGATTCGTTCTTATGTTTTCCACCCGTATTCTATGGTGAAGGATCATCGTACGAATACCGAAATTGGTAATACACAGGGCGTTATGGACGGCGATCTCGACAAGTTCATCAACTCCTATTTACGTTCTCAAATGGACAATTAATCATTAAAAGACTCTCACAATGGTGGGAGTCTTTTTTCTGCTAGGATTGGGTAAATCGTTTTCTTGAATTCTTTTTCCGAGGCGTTTCCGTTATCCAACTAATCGCAAGGAGGTCCGGGAAATTGCGAGACTCCTATGGGATGAACATGATAGGTGAGATCCCGCTAGGCAAAGCCTGAGGAAGATCACCACATGCCCATGGAAAGCGAGTGATTTCCCGG
>NZ_JRNX01000843.1 GCF_000786645.1 Halobacillus sp. BBL2006 | reverse complement strand
ACCGTTTCTCCCCAATAGGCATGAGGAACACCAACTAAGGCGATATCAGTAATATGGGGATGTTCTAAAAGAATCGATTCGACTTCCCGAGGATATATATTCACTCCTCCAGAAATGATCATATCCTTTTTACGATCGACTACCCAATAGAATCCATCCTGATCCTTCATTGCCAGGTCTCCAGTAAACAGCCAACCATCTTGAAAGGCTTCCTCTGTTCTCGTCTTGTCCTTATAATACCCTTTCATATTTCCTTCCCCTTTGAGGATAATTTCGCCGACTTCGTTCGTTCCTACATCCTGGCCTTGTTCATCAACGAGCCGAATTTCACAATTCAAAGCAGCTCTCTGTCCGATGCTTCCAGCTTTCGATGAATGCTCCTGAGGCATGAGCAGCGTGCCGTTCGGTCCAGCCTCCGTTAACCCGTACACACAGCATAAATGATCTGTATCCAACTGTTCCTCCACGAAATGAACTTCCGTCTGCGATAAAGGAGCTCCACCGTAGACCCAATATTTCATCCATGATAAATCGGTCTCTGTCACTTTCGGGTGCTTAGCCGTCATCAAGTAAGCAACTGGTGCTCCAAAGAAATGTGTCGTCCTTTCCTTAGACACAAGCTCTAATAACCGATCAGGAGTAAAGGAAGGAGAAAGCACGTGAGTAGCACCTACATAAGTTCCACCGATGAGAAAAAGATGCAGCGGAGCCGAATGACTGAGCGGCATCATGTGGAGCATACGGCTTGTTGGTTTCATTTCCATTTCCACAGCCATCATGGAAGCAACAGTCATAATGTTTTTATGAGTGAACACGACTCCCTTAGGCCGCCCAGTGGTCCCTGATGTATATAAAATTGCAGCTTCGTCTTCGTCCTTTACTTCACACTTCACCTCTGACCGATCCTCAGACTCTAAAAGCTCATCAAACGATAACCATCCTTCAGCAGACTCGTTTGTTTTTATAAAAATCCCATTATTGTTTTTTGGTAAAGAAGAAACTTGATTAAAAAGCCGATCATCTGTCAAAAAACCTTTAGCGTCACTATGATCAATAATATAAGAAACTTCTTCAGCCATCAGCCTCGCATTGATTGGAACGGCTACAGCTCCAACCCTCTGAACAGCAAAATAACTAATGACAAACTCTATCGTATTCGGCATATGGATGACGAATTTATCATTGGGTTGGACTCCTAGGCGTTGAAGAGCCTTCGCAAATTGATTAACCGCCTGATTCCATTCCTTATAAGTCAAACGTTCATCAATTGTGATGAGCCCTTCTTTTGAAGGATACTTACGGGATTGATAAGCTAAAAGCTCTGAAAGATTCATGAAGATTCCCCTCTCCTTTTGGCTATTTCTTCTTCAAATTTGGTGAGCCACTCATTCATTTCAGCCTTCAAATTCTCCAACTCGCGAATACGGGCATCCACCTCCATCATCTTTTTTTTACCATAACCGATGGTTCGCTCGAGCTGTTTGACGCCTGAGGGATCCTGATCAAACAGTAGGATCATGTCTTTAATTTCATCGAGCTGGAAACCGTATTTTTTGCCACGAAAAATCAGACTCAGCCTCGTCATATCAGCAGAACTGAATGCTCGTCGATTATTTTCTCTCGGTGGTTCAATCAAACCAATTTCTTCATAATAGCGAATTGTCCTTTTTGAAACGTCAAAATGTTCGGCTACTTCAGCTATGGATAGAAAATTAGACATTCAATCCCCTCTAACGTTAGAAAATTCTCACAATTAAACTATATCATTTACGTTAACGTAAAGTTCAATTATAAAATAATGGAAATTACATGCATCGGTATACCCATCCTAGTATGAGTTAAGCTATGAAATCAGTGGGAAGAGTCTTAACCCATCCACCGCATACCTATTTAGCTAATTTAATTAAGCTCCCTATTCCGTAAGACTCAGTTTCGAGACATTCGTGTGAGTTTGGGGCTGCGGGAAAAGGTTCGCTTTCCGTGGGGCGGACGCTGAGCCTCCTCGAGCTTACTTCGCTCTGCGGGGTCTCAACTGTCCCGCAAATCCCACAGGAGTCTCACCGTTTCCCTCCGCCCCATGACCATAAGAGTTTCTCGAAACCACTTCCAGAATAAGCAGATTTCAA
>NZ_JRNX01000842.1 GCF_000786645.1 Halobacillus sp. BBL2006 | reverse complement strand
TGTTTTGTGTTTTTTTAATAAGGCACCTAAAACAAAACTGCGATAATCACTAACACTGCAATCGCAATCCAAAAGAAGTAGGTACCATATTTTTTCAATGGGAAATGACGTCTATTCCAGCGATTCGGGTTAAATGTAATATCATCAAGCCTTGAGCTGGTTCTTCGTGATCGCATTTGCCAAATAGCAAACGGCCGGGCATTTTTTAAAATGGCGGGGGCAATGGCAAAGCCTCCGATGAGACCGAATACGTGGCCGAGAACGTTGATGTTCGGGCGGGTGAATGTCATGAACAAGCCAAGAATAAATATGACCATAATGATTTGTGAGTTGGCTTGATCGATCAGGTGCTTGCGGAATAAAACCATGTACACATACACACCAAAGATTCCGAAGATTGCACCAGACGCACCTAAATGGGCATAATAGGCGTCAGGATTAACGACGAAAGTTCCGAGGTTGCCAATGATGCCTGCGAACAAGTACATGAAGATGAATTTCACTTTTCCGAGCATCTGCTCCAGCGCCGGCCCGAATAAAACTAAAGAAAAAGAGTTGAACAGGGCGTGGGCAAAGCCGGCATGAAGGAAGATGGGAGTGATGAGGCGCCAGTATTCTCCCTGTGAGACGAGAAGGTTGACTCCTATCCCCATTTTTTCTATATCTTGTGCGAAACCGAATTGCAAAACGTCAATGAGGATCCATAAAAGGAAGTGAATGGCAACGAGTATTGACACAACCGGATAAAATCTCAAGAACTGTTTGAAGCTTTCCGTTCTGACAAACATAGGATGATTCTCCTTTTAACGTTGAATTGTCTACTACTAATATAATCGTTATCGGTATCTAGTATTCTTTTTTATCTTATTGAATATCGGGTATACTACTAATAGTTTTTAGAAAAGGAAGATGCATGTGATCAAAGGGATCGGTATTGATATGGTAGAAATGGATCGTATTAAACAAAGTATAAAGCGTAATCCTCGGTTTGTTCAAAGAATATTGACCAGGGCGGAGCATCTGCGCTTCAATGAATTGAGTGAACAACGTCAAATCGAGTACTTGTCTGGCAGATTCGCTGCTAAAGAAGCGGCAGGAAAAGCGATGGGAACGGGTATCGGTCAGTTGAGTTTTCAAGATATAGAGGTTTTATCTACCGAATCAGGTGCCCCCGAGATGAAAGTGAAAGGCTATGATCAATTGAAGACGTGGATTTCTATTAGTCATAGTTCGGATCATGCCATTGCTCAAGTTGTTTTAGAAGAGTGACCTGACATAATTACATAGGTTGTCTCATAACATTGTAATGCGGGTAGGAGGGAACGAATTGGATATTGTAACCGCACAAGAAATGTACGAATGGGACCGGACAGCGATGGAAGTTGCCGGGATCGAAGGGAAAATGTTGATGGAGAGTGCTGGTCGGGCTGTTGCTGACGATATGGTCCGTCACATCTGTAAACAGGACAAAGTGGTGGTCTTAATCGGATCTGGCAATAATGGCGGAGATGGATTCGTGATCGCCAGGACCCTGCTCAACCGTGGTTATGATGTGGAAACGTGGCAAGTCGTTTCTGAAGAGAAGATATCCGGGGATGCGAAGGCTCATAAAGAGATTTTTTTGAACTCAGGATTTTCCTTGCATGAGTATTCTTCATTAGGAAAGCTTATGCCTTCTCTTCGTCAGGCTGACGTTGTCATCGATGCCATGCTTGGGATTGGGGTGAAAGGGCGGCTAAGAAATCCTATAGCCGAAATCGTTGAAGCGGCGAACGATCAATCCGCATTCCGAATGGCTGTCGACCTTCCTTCAGGCGTTCCTGCAGATGAAGGAATCGTAGACTTCGATGCCTTTCATGCAGATTATACGACAATCATAGCCGCGCCAAAGTTGAGTGCTTTTTTACAGCATACAAAACCGTATTACGGGAATTATCATGTTGTGGAAATCGGTCTGCCAGCAAGGAAGCTTCCGCCAGTTAAAAGAGGACTGTGGAGGAAAGAGGATGTCAGGCGAACATTACCTGTCAGGGGGAACAGTTCCCATAAGGGCAGTCATGGCAAAGGTGTGATGGTAGGGGGGTCATTCCTTATGCCTGGGTCGATTGCAATGGCCGCACGAGCAGCATTAAGAAGTGGTACAGGTTTACTCACCATTGCTACTGTTGAACGCGCAATCCCTTCTATCTCTCCTTATTTGCAAGAGGCGACTTTTGCAGCGATGGAGGAGGAAGATGGTGTGCTTACAGGACAAGCGGTCGATTCGTTATCCGGGTATGATGGGGTAGCGGTCGGAATGGGCATGGGGCGTAGGGAAGGAACAAAACAGCTGTTAGAAGCGATTGTTCAAGAAGTAGAAGCCCCCCTGCTGATTGATGCGGATGGACTGTATCATCTGAAAGAATGCTTGAATGAGGTTAAACAAAGAAGAGCGCCTACCGT
>NZ_JRNX01000841.1 GCF_000786645.1 Halobacillus sp. BBL2006 | reverse complement strand
AAAAGAAGATAAAAAATTATTCATAGTAATGGTAAATCCTTCATGAGTGTACTTATAGAACTCATGTACTTCCAGCACTAAAAACGTGGCTCCTAAAAGGAAAGTAGCCACTATCCCAATCCATACCTTTTTCTTATTCCATCCCTCCAGCCCACTCTCTGCAATAAGCAATGTTCCGCTGCTGGAAAGCAGGAATACGGATGTTAAAATAACCGTTCGCAACTCATAAACTTCGGAAGGGTCTGCGCCCACAGAAGCTGGAGTAAATATAATATAGGTAGCAAATAACGTTGCAAACATAAAAGCCTCAACACCAAGATAAAGGAAGAAACCTAGTCGTTTATCTTGAAACAAAACATCTGAGGTCTGTTTCATGATTCATCTTCCTCCTTTTGATAGACTCCCTTTCGCTCGTCTGTAAGTGAGCGTATGACGAAGAAAGCAACCGCTCCTATTCCTCCGAGCACCTGCATCCAAAGCCACCCATAGATAAAGCCGATACTCATGATCATGAGTATCCCTGC
>NZ_JRNX01000840.1 GCF_000786645.1 Halobacillus sp. BBL2006 | reverse complement strand
GATTATCGGCGGGCTTTCTTTTTCTTACTAGATTAATAAAGAAGGTGTTCGGATTATGTCGGAACATTATTATTCAAAGAAGACAACAGCCGAGAGTGATGAAAAATCTTGGTCTTTTACTCTAAGAGGCCACTCGTTAGACTTTACAACAGATCATGCGGTGTTTTCGAAACGCGAAGTAGATTTTGGGTCCAGGCTGCTTATCGATTCATTTCAAGAACCAGAAGTGAACGGGGACTTGCTTGATCTTGGGTGCGGATATGGTCCAATCGGTATTACGCTCGCCAAGGACTTTCCAGATCGGCATGTTTGGATGGTCGACGTAAACGAACGAGCTTTAAGTTTAGCTGGGAAGAATGCCAAACAAAACGCTGTGACGAACGTAACCATTCAAGAGAGTGATCGTTTACAAGGTTTACAGGATCGTAAATTTGCCTCTATTTTAACGAACCCGCCCATTCGAGCAGGGAAGAAAGTGGTTCATCAAATGTTTGAAGAAGCGCAACAATCTTTGCTGAATCAAGGGGAATTGTGGGTCGTTATACAGAAGAAGCAAGGGGCTCCTTCCGCTAAACAAAAAATAGAAGATTTGTTTGGAAATGTAGATGATGTTGTGAAGCAAAAAGGGTACTATATCTTTAAAGCAAAAAAGTTTGACTAGAATATCTATTTGTGCTAGTATTGAAAAATGCCAATATGACTATAGTCTGTCAAGTCTTTTTTTATAAAATGTATAAAAAAATGATAGACGGTTAGAATGGTAAAATCGAACACTGAGAGTAAATGAGGTTTTTGAATGAGTAAAACCCTTTTTCTTTTTTGTCTAACGTTAGAGAGAAATGAAGAATCACCATTTGCTATAGTGGCGAATGTTTAAATAGTGCTTGTGGCAAGATCAACCGCAAGCCTGTTCGGCATGTCTTGCCGGACCCTTTTTTCGTTATAAAAATGCTTGATTTGAGGGGTGAATCAGTTGACAGGTCAACTAGTTCAGTATGGACGACACCGCCAACGCAGAAGTTATGCACGCATCAGTGAAGTATTAGAATTGCCGAATCTGATTGAGATTCAAACTGCTTCTTATGATTGGTTCTTAGAAGAAGGTTTGAAAGAGATGTTCCAAGACATTTCTCCAATCGAAGATTT
Source organism: Halobacillus sp. BBL2006 (assembly GCF_000786645.1). Classification (GTDB taxonomy): domain Bacteria; phylum Bacillota; class Bacilli; order Bacillales; family Halobacillaceae; genus Halobacillus. Next base: position 1,107 of record NZ_JRNX01000840.1, on the reverse strand, counting down.
TACAGGTAATCTCTCACTTGAGTTTGTAGACTACAGCCTAGGCGAACCAAAGTATCCAGTCGATGAGTCAAAGGATCGTGACGTAACATATAACGCACCGCTTCGTGTGAAAGTTCGTCTATTAAATAATGAGACAGGCGAAGTGAAAGAGCAAGAAGTGTTTATGGGTGACTTCCCACTGATGACAGACACAGGTACCTTTATTATTAATGGTGCTGAACGTGTTATTGTATCTCAGCTTGTTCGCTCTCCAAGTGTCTATTACAACAAAAAAATCGATAAAAACGGTAAGAAAGGCTATACCGCTACGGTCATTCCAAACCGTGGGGCATGGTTAGAGTTCGAAACAGATGCGAAAGATGTTGTACATGTTCGTATTGACCGTACTCGTAAATTGCCGATTACCGTATTACTTCGTGCTTTAGGTTTTGGTACAGACCAAGAAATCATTGATCTTATCGGTGATAACGAATACCTGAAGAACACATTAGAAAAAGATAACACGGAAAATAGCGAAAAGGCTCTGTTAGAAATTTATGAGCGTTTACGCCCTGGTGAGCCGCCGACAGTAGATAATGCGAAGAGCTTGCTTGTTTCCCGTTTCTTTGATCCGAAGCGCTACGACTTAGCGCGTGTCGGTCGTTATAAAATGAATAAAAAGCTTCATATTAAAGATCGTTTGTTTAATCAAACGCTTGCTGAAACTCTTGTTGATGAAGAGACAGGAGAAGTATTGGCAGAGAAAGGCGACAAGATCGATCGTCGCTTGTTAAACAAACTGATTCCACACTTTGATAGTGATGAAGCGAACTTAAGTGAACAGTCCCTAGACCCGGTAGACGGGGTAATGGAAGAACCTATTCGTGTACAGTCTGTGAAAATTGTAGATCCGACTGACCCAGAAGGTGAGAAGTCTATCAATGTTATCGGCAATGCCAACATTGACCGTGATGTGAAAAACATTACACCTGCTGACATTCTTTCTGCGATCAGCTACTTTTTCAACCTGTTGCACAACGTAGGTGGAACAGACGATATTGACCACTTAGGTAACCGTCGTCTGCGTTCTGTCGGTGAACTTCTTCAGAATCAGTTCCGTATCGGCTT
>NZ_JRNX01000839.1 GCF_000786645.1 Halobacillus sp. BBL2006 | reverse complement strand
TGACCATTTGAAAAGAGGCGGGGGTAACAGGTTCATACTTGGGATCTAAGAAAACAGACAGCTTGCCATCGGCTTCCCAGGTAGCTAACGCGACGTTTTTTACGTCAATAACCTTCGCTTCACGCAGCTCCTCTAGTAGAACATCCATTGTAATCCTTGCTTTTTTCAAACCTTCATAGAGGATATCACCGTTACGGACTAAGGTAATCGGAGCACTATTGATCAGCTTTCTGAACCACGGCCATTTTAAAATTCCGAAGATACCAAATAGGTAGAGAGTGACTAAAACGCTTGTCGTGATCATGGAACCTTTCATACCTAACCCTTCGTCTGACAGAGGGTGGGCGATGATATTCCCGATTACCAGCGCTAATGTAAAATCGAGCAGTCTTAATTGCGAAATGGCCCGCTGCCCAAGGACCCTTGCAACAATAACTAAAAAAATGAAGGCGATCACTGCACGGAGAATCCACTCGATTGAAGAAAGGCTTTCTTGACTTTGGAAAAAATCCATTGCGGACACGTCCTTTGACTCATCAATTCTTCTTAGTTTGTACGCTTCTCCTTTTCTTACCCTTTCTTGTGAATAAGATATAAAAAAGACTTTCCAATGGGAGATGGAAAGTCTTTTGGCAGTGCTAATGTTGCCTTTGGAATCGTCTAACTTGATAGTAGGATCAATGGATTAATCAAAGCTATTCAACAAACGTGCAGAATTCAGTAAGACTCGATTTCGAGA
>NZ_JRNX01000838.1 GCF_000786645.1 Halobacillus sp. BBL2006 | reverse complement strand
ACGGCTTGTGGATCTCAATCAAAAGAGGATGTAGTCAAAAAGCTTGAAAAACAAGCCGAAGAGATGGCCGGGTATAAGACCGAAGCTAATATGAAGATGCGTACGGGCAATGAAGAACAAAAATACCATATTCAAGTCTGGCACAAAAAAGATGACTTCTATCGAGTCAAATTGGAAAATGATCAGGACGAGAAAGGCAGTCAGATCATCTTGAAAAATGACAGCGGCGTGTATGTCCTGACTCCTGCCTTAAACAAGAGCTTCAAGTTTCAGAGTGAGTGGCCGCAAAATACAAGCCAGCCATATCTGTATGCTTCCTTGTTGAAGGATATCCAGGCAGACGCTGACTCAGAGTTCACAGCAGCCGAAAACTATTATAAATTCAAAACAAAAACAAATTATCAAAATAATAAGACCCTCCCTTATCAAGAAATCTATTTTGATAAGAAAACGTACCAGCCTGTCATGGTCAAAGTTTTTGATCAAGATATGAACGCTTTAGTAGAAGTACAGTTCGCTAATTTTGCTAAAGATGATTCGTTGAAGAAAGAAGACTTTGATGTAGACAAGAACATGGCGATGGCACCGACAGAAGCCCCTGTAGCAAATATGGGTGACTCTCAGGTGAGTGAGGTTCTATACCCCCAAGAAACTTATGGGGCGGAGCTCTCAGATGAACAAGAGGTAAAAACAGAAGAAGGAAAACGCGTTATCATGACGTATGATGGTGATAAGAACTTTACGCTTGTACAGGAAAAAGCGGAAGTGCAAGCAGCTAGTGCCCAACAAGCTGAAACGGTCAATGGCGATCCTGTCCAATTGGCTGATGGGGTCATTGGGGCTATGGATGGAAACCGCTTAGTGTGGAGTCATAACGGCACGACTTATCAGTTGGCCAGTAATGATTTGACCGAGGCAGAAATGGTGTCAGTAGCGAGCTCTATCAACAGTGATACAGTCAAATAGGTTTTGGAGGGAGCAGGCTTAACGGTCTGCTTTTATTTTTATCATCAGTCATAAGACAAACACTTGCGTGAGGAAAGACCATCTCATTCCAGTGTTTTCC
>NZ_JRNX01000837.1 GCF_000786645.1 Halobacillus sp. BBL2006 | reverse complement strand
AGCTGGAATGAAGTCAAGTCAATCGGGGTTGCCGTTTGGAACATACGCAGGCGATAGCCTCCGCCACGTATAATTTTTACAGAGCGTCCGTTATCATCTTCGAACACATTCTTTTCTTTTTCCGGATCCCCTAGTTTCGGCCCTGTAACGATTAACGCTTCGTTAGAACTTGCTGTCTTGTAGCGTAAGCGGAAAATAATAAACGTGATGATTCCTCCTACGAGAGCAACCACTCCAACGACTCCTAAAATGACTAAAAATAATGCACCTTCTAGCATGTCTGTTCTCCAACTCCTTCTATAATTTTCTCAACCATTTTTCCTTCTGTTATGTAAAAAATGGGTTCAATATTACATACCGATTACAACCCTAAAAAAGTTTCACCCAATTTTCAAGATCTTACAAGAATTCATCGAAATCTATCATGTGAAATTTGTACAAGTATTCATTGTACAGAGCGATTAAGGTATAATTAAATTGGACATTTCTGAATTTTTGCTAAAGAAGGAGGAAGTTGAGAATGGCTACATATAAAAATGCTTGGACACCTTCAGAGCAACAAATTAAGCAAACAAGACTCTACCAGTGGATGGATAAACTGGGGTATCAAAACTATGAGGATTTTCACCAAAAATCTATCGATGATATTGATTGGTTTTGGGATGAGGCCGTCAATGAATTAGGGATTGAGTGGTACACCCCATATGAACAAACGCTAGATATATCAAAAGGGGTCGCTTACCCGAACTGGTTTATCGGAGGCGAAATGAATGTCGCTCATAACGCCTTAGATAAATGGGCTGCTCGAGCGGACAAAAAGGACTCGATTGCGCTTTATTGGGAAGGTGACAACGGAGATCGACGATTGTTTACGTATGCACAATTAAAGGATGAAGTGAATGCCATTGCTAATGGATTGAATAAGCTTGGGATTTCAAACGGAGATGTCGTTACCCTGTACATGCCGATGATTCCTGAAACACTTATTGCCATGTTAGCCATTTCAAAGGTTGGGGCTATTTTCTCTCCTGCTTTCTCTGGCTATAAGGCTAACGCCGTCGCTACTCGTATACAAGCATCGAAAGCAAAGGCACTTATTACAGCGGATGGGTTCTTTCGCAGAGGAAAAATGATACCTATGAAAGACGAAGCCGACTTGGCTGCGGATCAATGTCCATCTCTGGAACATGTCATTGTCGTCGAACGCGCAGGCTGTGAAGTCGAATGGAATGAATACCGGGATGTTGAATGGTCTCATATCCGCAAAAATGAAACCGTTTACAGAGCGGTAGTTAAGAAGGCGGACGACCCGTTCATGCTCATTTACACCTCTGGCACTACTGGAAGGCCAAAAGGTGCCGTTCATACCCATGCCGGTTTCCCAGTTAAAGCTGCCTTTGATGCGGGTGTGTGCATGGACGTAACCAAAGATGACACTCTTTTCTGGTACACAGACATGGGCTGGATGATGGGGCCATTTTTAGTATATGGCGGACTCATCAATGGCTCTTCCATCGTCATGTTCGAAGGGACACCGGATTACCCAAACCCTGATCGTCTCTGGGAGCTCGTGGAGCGTTATGAAGTGACGCACTTAGGAATATCCCCGACTCTTGTACGGTCTATGATGAAGCATGGAGAAGAATGGTTGGAAAAACACGATTTAAGTTCACTGAAATTGATTGGGTCGACCGGTGAGCCCTGGAACCCGGAACCATGGCACTGGTTATTCAAGCATGCCGGGAATTCTCAGGTGCCTATTTTTAATTATTCAGGTGGGACAGAGATCTCCGGAGGCATTTTAGGAAATGTGCTCATTAAGCCTATTCAGCCAATCACTTTTAATGCAGCCCTGCCCGGAATGGATGTAGACGTCTATGATGAAGATGGAAAATCGTTATCCAATCAAGTTGGTGAACTGGTCATACGTAAGCCGTGGGTGGGAATGACCAATGGATTTTATGAAGAAAACGAGCGCTATGAGAACACCTATTGGAACCGCTTTAAAGACACCTGGGTGCATGGTGACTGGGTGATTTTGAATGATGAAGGTTTTTATACGATCACCGGCCGTTCCGATGATGTATTAAATGTAGCCGGGAAAAGGCTGGGGCCTGCTGAAGTCGAATCCGTCCTTGTTGAGCATCCTTCTATTATAGAAGCAGGAGTGATCGGTGTCCCTCATGACATCAAAGGAGAAGAACCGGTAGCATTCGTGGTATTATCTCCGAATGTAAAAAATTCGACTGAAATCGTGGAAGAAATCAAACTTCATTTAGATCAAAAATTAGGAAAAGCGTTAGCTCCGAAAAAAGTATATATAGTAGATGACTTGCCAAAGACGAGAAACGCCAAAGTTATGCGAAGGGCAATCAAATCCGCTTATCTTAATAAAGAATCAGGAGATTTGAGCGCTTTAGAAAATCCGAATGCTGTCAATCAGATTAAGGATATCGGTAAAAAAGTGCACATTCGAAAATAAGAACTATAAAAGAGCTTCCTTTTGGGGGAGCTCTTTTATTTACAGACACAGATATCATGATAAAACCTCCTGAGTCATTAAATCCACTCAGAAGGTTTTTTATTTAACTTATACTGGGTAAACCCCGTGCTTTCTTTCAGTAAACTGTACATCTTTATTTTGATAAGCTTCATAGCGTTTCGCTAGTTCATCACGCAGACGATCAGGCTGCACGATATCATCGATCACCATTTCTGATGCTAATCTATAAATGTCGATGTTTTCTTTATATTCTTCATGCTTTTCCTTAATAAAAGCTGGACGTTCCTCTTCAGGTAATTCAGCAATTTTATTAGCATAAACAGCATTCACGGCAGCTTCCGGCCCCATGACAGCGATTTGTGCGGTTGGCAGCGCCAGACAAGCATCTGGTTCAAAAGCTGGACCTGCCATGGCATAAAGACCTGCTCCATAAGCTTTTCTAACGACTACAGAAATCTTCGGAACGGTAGATTCACTCATCGCTGAAAGCATTTTTGCTCCGTGGCGTATGATACCAGCCCTCTCAACTTTCGTTCCAATCATGAATCCTGGAATATCCATTAGGAAAAGCAATGGAATATTAAAGGCATCACACAACTGAATGAACTTTGCTGCTTTGTCTGCAGAATCCGGGAACAGCACACCGCCTTTAGCTCTCGGCTGATTCGCTATGATTCCTATCGTACGCCCGTCAATCCGAGACAAACTGGTAATTAACTCTGGGGCAAATTTTTTCTTAATTTCGCAGAACGAATGATCATCAATTAACCGATCAATCAATTGATACATATCAAACGGTGCATTTTGATTTTTAGGGATTAGTTCCTCGATTGATTTGTCAAAGTCAGTAGGAGCCAGTGTTTCCTTCCTCTTCGGAAGTCCGCGATAATTTTGTGGAAAATAACTCAGGTAATTTCTCGCGAATTCGATGGCTTCTTTCTCGTCATTTGCCAATACATCGCCACATCCGGATACAGAACAGTGCATATTCGCTCCGCCCATTTCCTCTAGAGTCACTTTTTCACCAATAACTTTTTCAGCCATCCTTGGTGACCCTAGGTACATGGATGCATTTCCGTCGACCATGACGACAATGTCACAAAATGCTGGTATGTAGGCTCCTCCAGCAGCTGATGGACCAAATAACAAACAAACTTGAGGAACACGCCCAGAAAGTTTGATCTGATTGTGGAAAATGCGTCCTGCCCCTCGTCGATTCGGGAACATTTCCACTTGATCAGTGATCCTCGCTCCTGCTGAGTCTACTAGATAAAGCATGGGCAAGTTGAGTTTCATAGCGGTTTCTTGAATTCGAATGATTTTTTCTACTGTACGTGCGCCCCATGAGCCAGCTTTAACTGTAGAGTCGTTAGCCATCACGCACACTTGCTCTCCATTGATTTTCCCGATGCCTGTCACTACACCATCTGCGGGCAGTTTTTCATCCTGGCAGTTTGCGAAGAATGCATCTTCGATATTTAAATCCTCATCAAAGAGAAGTTCTAGACGTTCCCTTACAAAGAGTTTGCCTTTTTCAGCATTTTTAGCATGATATTTTTCTGCCCCTCCAGAAGCTATTCTTTTCGCTTTTTCTTCTAAGGTTTGATTTTTCGTCATTGTTTTTTCCACCTCTACTCTCCTTTATAAACGGGTTTGCGTTTTTCCTTGAATGCTTCTAAGCCTTCACTGCGATCCTTTGTCGGGATCGTCTTTTGATAACAGAGTCGTTCAAATTCAAGTCCCGTTGTTAAGTCGGTTTCTATTCCATAATTGATCGCTTTTTTCGCTTGCCTTAGAGCTATCGGTCCATTTCTTCCAATGGTACATGCAAAATCTTTGGCTTCCTGCAATAGAAATTGAGGTTCATGAATAAATTCAACGAGTCCTAGAGATAAGGCACGTTCTGCTTCGACCGGTCTTGCAGAATAAATCATGGCTTTCGCTTTTCCAACTCCAATGAGGCGAGCCAGTCTTTGCGTCCCTCCTGCCCCTGGAATGATCGCAAGGGAAGTTTCGGTCAAGCCCACTTTTGTTGAAGTGCTCATGATCCTTAAGTCACAGGCAAGAGCGAGTTCTAGCCCTCCGCCGAAGGCAACACCATTAATAACAGCAATGGTAGGCACTGGAATTTGTTCAATAAGCCTGACTGTATCGCCGATTTTTTCAACCGTCTTAATCACGTCTTCATCAGACATTCCGGCACGTTCTTTAAGATCCGCTCCAGCACAAAAAGCCTTATTCCCTCTCCCTGTAATCAAAACCGCCCGGATGTCTTTTCGATTTTCAATTTCACTGACGGATTCAGAAATCTCATCAAGCAATGCTGACGATAGTGCATTTGCCGCTTCCGGCCGGTTTAAGGTCATAAGTAAAACATGATTTTCTACTTCTTCTAATGTTACGAGCTCAGACATCGCTTACACCCCCTCCTTTGTTTAACACTTGCATTTGATGGCTAGGGAGAAGTTTCTCAAGCTTCGACTGGATAAATACAGCTGCTTCCTCAAGTTTTGCTTCATCCAACCCTGTTTCGATATTCATTTGATGAAGCATATGCACTAAATCATCTGTAGCAAGGTTCCCTGAGGCGCCTTTAGCATAAGGACAACCACCAAGGCCCCCTAGCGATCCGTCAAACGTCGTAATTCCATGATTCAGGGAAACGAGGACGTTCGCCAATGCCATTCCCCTTGTATTATGGAAATGCATCGCAATGTCATCGAACGACAGCTCTTTTTTTAATATTTCAAGTACGTCATCGACTTGTTTCGGATTTGCAACACCGATCGTATCCCCTAAAGATAGCTCATCAATTCCCATATCAAGCAGATGCTTGCTCACTTTTATGACTTGGTCCACTGGAATTTTTCCTTCATAAGGGCAGCCAAACACCGTTGATAGATAACCGCGAACGCTTTTGCCTGCCTGCTTCGCTTCGTTAACCACTTCTCGGAGTACTGGATAAGTCTCCTCTATCGTTTTATTAATATTTTTCTTATTATGAGTGTCACTGGCTGACATGAAAACAGAGACTTCGTCCACATTGGTTTCCAGAGCGCCCTCAAGTCCTTTCATGTTTGGAACGAGAGCCGCATACGTAATTCCCGGCTTGCGCTCAATCGAAGCGGCGACTTCCTTTGCATCTTTCAACTGAGGAATCCATTTTGGATGAACGAAGGAACTGAATTCGATATACGGATAGCCTGCCTCGGAAAGTTTATTAATCCAGGCTATTTTGTCTTGTGTAAGTACTTCATTAGGTTCGTTTTGCAGTCCATCACGCGGACCGACTTCTTTGATTGTGACGTACTTCGGTAATTCAAGCATCTCATCCGCTCCTAATTATTCGATGATTGCAATGACGTCGCCTTCGTTGACGAAGTCTCCCTCGGCCACTTTCAATTCTTTAACAGTTCCTGAAGATTCAGAAGGAATCGGAATTTCCATTTTCATAGACTCCAAGATCGCGATATCCTGTCCTTCACTTACCTCTTCTCCCTGTTTTGCTACGAGTTTCCATACGCTTCCTGCCATTGACGCTTTCACTTCATTCATGATTTCGTCCTCCTTAATGGTTCGTTAATGTGGGTAGATAGTAGTCTTGGATAAATGTTGTTTTCGTTTCGCCTGCTTTGAATTTGTCATGAGTAATGACTCGCTTCAGCATAGTAAGGTTCGATTTAATCCCTTCGATTTCGTAAGCATGAACCGCCTTTGTCAACCGATCGATCGCTTCATCTCGATTTGCTCCATAGGCGATCAGTTTAGCAATCATAGGATCATAAAACGGGGTCACCTTAGAGTTCCCGGTAACAGCGACTTCATTTCTGATCCCTTCGCCTTCAGGTAAAACGAGCTTTGTAATCTGCCCTGGTGATGGATAGAACGTATTCGGATCTTCCGCATAGATACGAACTTCTATCGCGTGACCTTGAATCTCAAGGTCTTCCTGGGAAATCGTCAAGGCTTCCCCTGCAGCAACTTTTAACTGCTGTTCTACAAGGTCTACACCTGTAATTTCTTCCGTCACCGGATGCTCGACTTGCAAACGGGTATTCATTTCGAGGAAGTAATAGTTTTCTTTGTCATCAACAAGAAATTCAATGGTTCCTGCATTTGAGTAGCCTAACGTTTTCACCGCTTTTAGTGCACTTTCTCCCATTAGACCCCTCGTTTCATCAGATAGAACTGGGGAAGGGGCTTCTTCTACCACTTTCTGATGCCTGCGCTGGATCGAACACTCTCGTTCAAACAGGTAAACCGCGTTTCCATGTTTATCTGCTAAAACTTGAATCTCAATATGCCTTGGATTTTCGATTAACTTTTCAATGAACATTTTACCGTCTCCGAAAAAGGTTTGTGCCCGTTTCGAATTTCCCTCAAATGCTTTCTCAAGTTCTTCGTCGTTATAAACAGCTTGCATGCCGATTCCTCCGCCGCCAGCAGCAGCTTTAAGCATGACAGGATATCCGAAATCATTGGCACAGGCCATCGCATCTTCCGGAGAAGCAACAGCTTCCTCTGTGCCTGGAATGATTGGGACGCCGGCAGTTTTCATTTCTGCTCTTGCTGCAATTTTATCTCCCATCTTTGAGATGACTTTCGCATCAGGGCCAATAAAGATCAATCCGGCTTCCTCGGTTTTTTTAGCAAACTCCGCATTTTCACTTAACAACCCGTAGCCAGGGTGAATCGCTTCTGCTCCCGCTTCCTTGGCTACTTTTAATATTTTCTCTATATTTAGATAAGATTCATTGACTCTAGGTTTACCAATCAAGTAGCTTTCGTCCGCAAGCGATACAAAAGGGGCAGTTTGGTCGGCCTCAGAGTATACTGCTACGGTTTGAATGTTCATTTCTTTGCATGTACGAATAACACGAGCGGCGATTTCTCCTCGGTTAGCAATTAAGATTTTTTGAAACAAGCTCCATTCACTCCTTTATTAGGATTTCAAATTCATCATATCGAGGGCTTCTTCTCTCAGCTTAAATTTTTGGATTTTCCCACTGGCCGTCATCGGATATTCCTCTGTAAACGAAATATAGCGAGGGATTTTATGTTTTGAGATCTTCCCTTCACTGAATTCCCTTATATCTTGTTCATTAAGAGATTTCCCTTCTTTTGGAATGATCCAGGCCATGATTTCTTCCCCGTATTTCTGATCCGGGACGCCGACAACTTGAACATCGAGCACATCTGGATGTTGATAAAGAAATTCTTCAATTTCTCGAGGGTACACATTTT
>NZ_JRNX01000836.1 GCF_000786645.1 Halobacillus sp. BBL2006 | reverse complement strand
GCCTTATCAACGGCAGGCGGATTAATGATCGCCATCTCAGCTGCATTATCTCATGACATTTACTACCGCTCGATCAATCCAAAGGCGACAGAGCAAAAACGCTTAGCCGTAGGTCGAATCACGATTGTATTTGCTACAATTATTGCAGGCCTTGTTGCTTTGAACCCACCAGGTGCGATTACTCAGATCGTCGCGTGGGCGTTCGCTCTCGCATCGGGGACCTTCTTCCCGGCACTCTTACTCGGAGTATGGTGGAAGCGTGCCAATGGTCCAGGCGTTGTTGCAGGCATGCTCGTCGGTCTAGGTGTGACACTCACCTATATCTTTGCTGCTAAGTATGGAGGCTTCACGATCCTAGGAATCATTGATACAGGAGCAGGAGTGTTCGGTGCAGCAGCTGCCATCGTTACGAATGTTGTTGTTTCCCTAATGACGCCACCGCCTTCACAGAAGATTCAAGACGAAGTCAAAGACTTGAGATATCCCGAACAAATTGAATACAAAGACGGAGAAGTCTGGTTGAAAGACGCTAAGTAAAATATGTAAAAAAATACCACCTCAGGTCATCCAGAATCTGGATGACCTGAGGTGGTTTTATCTTCCATTTATATTCACAATTTCATTCAATTATTTACTCAGTTGGTGCAGTTTCGAGAAGTGGGGCTGCAAGTCAGCGGATACCGCTTCATAAATACGGAATAATTCCTGGTACTTTTCTTTATTCTCCTCATTCGGTAGATATTCTTCATCCATTGGAATCGAATGTTTGATATCCGTGAGATTCTCGACCTCACCAAGACTGTAAAGCGCTAACCAGGCTGCCCCCCATGCGGAGCTCTGGTGGCTCTTTGGAATATAAATCGGAGTCTGGAACATGTCCGCAAGCATTTGTACCCATACCGGCGAGCGGGCAAATCCGCCGCTTGCAAAAATCTTCTGATGTTCATTCCCTAAACGCTCGAGCGCTTTAGCGATATGTAAGATCGAGAAAAGGACACCTTCCATTGCTGCTCGCGTCATGTGTTCTTTTTCATGGGTTGGAGTTAAGCCAATGAACGAACCCTTAGCCTCTGCATTCCAAAATGGTGCACGTTCTCCGTTCAAGTAAGGGAGGAAGAGCAGATTCTCAGCACCAGGTGAAATACTAGCGGCCATCTCACTCAATTGTTCCATGCTGTAATTGTCCTGTTCACCATTCCAAAGCTTTTGCAGCCATCCGAGTACCAGTCCGCCGTTATTTGATGGACCTCCTGTAATCCACAAATCTTCAGTAAAGCTATAGGAGAAGATCTCTTGTTTTTCATCAAGCAAAGGCTCGCTTGAAAACTGCCGGATCGCTCCGCTTGTGCCAATCGTGATCGCTGTTTCACCCGGCTCAATGGCCCCGATGCCTAAATTAGCAAGAGGGCCGTCACTTGCTCCGATGACAAAAGGAGTATCGGCATTCAAACCTGCTCTTGCAGCAGTTTCTGTCTTCATTCCTTGCAAGGAGTGAGTAGGAGGAACAGGCTGAAACAGCTGGTCTGTTTCAATTCCAGCTAAATTCAATGCCTCTCTGTCCCATCGGTGCTCTTTAATATCAAACAGCCCAGTCGCCGCTGCAATTGAGTAGTCGACGACTTTTTCTCCAAACCAGCGATACAGTAGAAACTCTTTGATTGATACATAATAATCCGCTTGCTTCCAAGGCTCATACCCTTGTTCTTTCATCCAGATCAGCTTGGATAGAGGAGACATTGGATGAAGCGGTGTTCCTGATCTCATATATAAGTGAGCATGTTTTTCTTTTAAAAAAGCAGCCTGATCCGCGCTTCTTGCATCCGCCCATATGATGGAAGGTGAAAGGGGCTTCCCGCTTTCTTCCATACAGATAAGAGAGTGCATCGCAGCAGAGATTCCCACACCAGTGATCTCAC
>NZ_JRNX01000086.1 GCF_000786645.1 Halobacillus sp. BBL2006 | reverse complement strand
TAGGCGGGTACAACAAAGCTACTGATGGCAGTTAAGGCGACGACAATGACCATAGCTGGTGAGACTAGACCAGCTTGCACAGCGGACTGTCCAAGAACGAGCGCCCCGACGATCGAGACGGCCGAACCAACAGGTTTCGGTAATCGAACTCCAGCTTCTCTCAAAATCTCAAAGGTTAATTCCATAATCATGGCCTCGACAAAAGCCGGAAAAGGGACCCCTTCCCGCTGAGCAGCTAAGCTGATCAATAAGGGAGAAGGGATCATCTCCTGATGAAAAGTCGTAAAGGCGATATATAACGAAGGCATAAACAAGGCGATATTAAAACAAATCAATCTTAAAATACGAATGAGCGTCCCAATATCCGCTCGCTGGTAGTAGTCCTCACTTGATTGAAAAAAGTTAACGAACAAGGCCGGAGCAAGAAGTACGTCTGGTGTACCGTCCGTAATGATGGCCACACGGCCTTCTAAAATACCGGCAGCGATTGCATCAGGTTTCTCTGAATAATAGACCGTTGGAAAAGGAGAATATTGAGCGTCTTGGATATATTCTTCGATGTAACCACTCTCAAGTATTCCATCAATATCAATTTGGTCTAGTCTCTTGTGAACTTCTTTTACAACCGAATCCTGAGCTGTGCCTTCCAGATAAACAACTGCTACATCGGTATGGGTAAGCTTTCCAATTGATTTTGCATCCACTCTGAGTGTAGGGTCTTTGATCTTTCTTCTTAACAACGCCGTATTCGTACGTAAGGTTTCGGTAAAGGCTTCCTTAGGACCGCGAATGACACTTTCCGATGTCGTCTCTTGTACCCCACGGTCTCTCCAACCCTTTGTGCTTGCCGATAAAGCTTTTTTCTCTTTATCTAAGAGGAAGATCGTCTCTCCAGATAACAATCTTTTGAAAAGGTCCTCATAGTTTTCTACTTCACTTAATTCACCAATCGGCAAGGATGCATCTTTAATGATTTGATACAAATGGTTGACGGATGCCCGTCTCGAAGGCATTTCAAGCATGAGTGCTTCCATGATAAAATCCTGGACGGTATTCTTATCGACGAGTCCGTCAATATATAAGACAGCGCAGGGAGACTTATTGATCGTAATGCGTCTCACAACGAGGTCTGAGCTGCCGCCGAGTGACTCTTTAATAAATTCGAGACTTGTATCTACAGAAGGAAGGAGAGGGCGAGGAGCATTTGTATCCGATTTTTTGCTATCTTTTTGGTTCTTATTCTGGTTCTGTTTCATCGCACATGCTCCTTTCGAGTAGATTTTTAGTTAGCATGTGCGTATTTCATTGTTTTTATGAAAATGGTTTTTAGATACGTTCAGGAAAAGGAACAATCAACTTGAGGCAGGGAACAACACATACATAATAAGGAACAATGACGAACCGTTAGGGAATAAATCAACACAATCCAAAAAAAAACGGCCCCGTTTAGGGCCGCTTTCTACATTAAAATTTGTAAACGACAGCTTCATAAGGGCGGAGGGTGAGTGTATCTTCGTTTACCTTAGGAGCTTCTTCGTAATTTTGAATCAAAATGTCACTATTGCCGTAATCGAAGTCCTTCGGCCACTCACGTTCAAGCTCTTCACCTTTGAAGTTTGCAATCACAAGCAGGTTGTCATTTTCGTAGGAGCGGGTGTACGCATACACTTGCTGATCGTCTTCCCATACGAGTCTGTAATCTCCATACACGATGACATCGTGCTCTTTACGAAGCTGAACAAGTTTTTTGTAGTGATAAAAAATAGAGTCCGGATCTTTTAGTGCTGCTTCTGCATTAATCTCTTTGTAGTTTGGATTCACTTTGATCCACGGTGTGCCCTCTGTAAAGCCGCCATTTTCAGAATCATCCCACTGCATAGGAGTACGTGCGTTATCGCGGCCTTTTTCATGGATGGAGTGAAGGACTTTGTCTGGATCAAAGCCTCTTGTCTCGACAAGGTCATTCCACAAGTTGATGATTTCCACATCTTTGTAATCCTCAATAGAAGGAAAGTGGACATTCGTCATACCCAGCTCTTGACCCTGGTAAATATAAGGCGTTCCTTGCATCATGTGGTACCAGGTTGCAAGCATCTTCGCGCTTTCCTTGTGGTATTCATCATCATCACCGAACCGTGATACCGAACGGGGCTGGTCATGATTTTCAAGATACAAAGAGTTCCAGCCTTTGTTGTAAAGCTCGACTTGCCATTTGGACATAATCTCTTTTAATTCGGTAAGCTTCCAGTCTTTGATCTCCCACTTGCCCATTTGCCCGCCAGGCTGAGCGTCAATATCCATATGCTGGAATTGGAAGAGCATAGACAATACTCCGTCCTCTTCGTTTGTAAACTGCTTTCCTTCTTCAGGAGTAACAAAGCCGGTTTCACCGACAGTTAAAATATCATAATGATCCAGCACTTCTTCTTTCATCTCATTCATGAATTCCATAAAGCGGGGACCGTTTGCAAAATAGTCGCTTCCCCATTGATACTTTTCTTCAGGTTTAGCGATCGGAGCATCCGGTAGGCCTTCTACTTTGGAAATCAGATTGATGACGTCCATCCGGAAGCCATCGACACCGCGGTCCAGCCACCATTTCATCATATCGTATACTTTGTGACGGACTTCAGGGTTTTCCCAGTTTAAATCGGGCTGCTTTTTCGTAAACAGATGCAGAAAGTATTCTTCTGTCTGTTCATCATACTGCCAGGCAGATCCGCTAAAGAAAGACTGCCAGTTATTCGGTTCTTTTCCGTCCTCACTAGGCGGTCGCCAGATATAGTAGTCTCGATATGGATTGTCCTTCGATTTCCTTGATTCCACAAACCAAGGATGTTCATCAGAAGTATGATTGACCACGAGGTCCATGACGAGTTTAAGACCCTTTTCATGCATTTGAGTAATCAATCTGTCCCAATCCTCAAGCGTTCCGAACTCAGCCATGATGTCTTGATAGTCACTAATATCGTATCCCATATCATCATTGGGCGACTTGTAAATAGGGGAGAGCCAGACTACATCTATACCTAGTTCTACGAGATAGTCCAGCTTTTGAATAATCCCTTCAATGTCACCGATCCCATCACCGTTACTGTCATTGAAGCTCCGGGGATAAATTTGGTAAACAACCGATTCTTTCCACCACTGAGTGGTTTTTGACATGAATGATCTCTCCTCTCGTTATTCTTTGACGGCACCTGATGTAAGACCAGAAACAATCCGACGTTGGAAAAATAAGACCATGATGACCAAAGGAACCGTTACGATCACGGTAGCGGCCGAGATTTCCCCCCAAGGAATGGTATATTGACCTTGGAACATCCCGATTCCTACTGGGACGGTTTTATAACTTTCCGCTGTATTGATCGTCAAGGCGAATAGGAATTCATTCCAAGCAGCGATAAACACGAGAATCGCCGTTGTGAAGATTCCTGGAATGGCCAGTGGCAAAATGATGCGGAAATACGTTTGCATCATTGATGCACCATCCATCTTTGCTGATTCTTCCAAATCGAATGGGATTTTGCGGAAGAACGTAACAAGAAGCCAAATGGAAAGCGGCAAAGCGAAAGTTGTGTAAGGAATGATCAACCCTAAGTAACTATTTGTAAGCCCTACATTTTTCAAGAAAATATAGATAGGGGAGATGGTTGCAATCTGAGGAAACATCGAAACGGATAAAACCACTCCTAAGATAATCGACTTCCCTCTGAACCTCAGCCTTGCAATCGCATAGGCAGCAAATGCTGCTACGAAAACGGTGTAGACAGTTGTAATCACAGATACAACGGTACTATTCCATAAATATCTTAAGAAAGGGTAATTGGTGAACACGGACACGTAACTTTGGATCGTCGGATCACTTGTAAACCAGTTGAACGCCTGTGCCCCGAACAGCTCAGATAAAGGCTTGATGGAGCTTAGGAGTATCCAAAGAAACGGGAACATGATGATAAACACAAAGATCGCTAAGAACAGGTAAAACCGAATGCCTGCTTTATTCTGCATTTTTTCTCACTCCTTTATTTTTTAGCTCCGTCTCCAAGGAGGTCTGATCCAAGGAACTTAATGTAGATCGCTGATATGATCGCTACACAGATGAAAACGATAACGGCAAGGGCAGAACCTTCTCCGAAATTCGTTTGTGAGAACATGACTTTGTAGGCGAGTATCGAGATCGTTTCTGTTGAGTTCGCTGGTCCTCCACCTGTCAGAACGAAGATCAAGTCAAATACGCGGAACGCATCCAACGTACGGAAAAGGAGAGCTACTAGAATACTAGATTTGATCAAAGGTAAGGTAATCTTGATGAACTGCTTCCACTTGCTGGCACCATCAATACTTGCTGCTTCATACAACGAGGAAGGAATGGTCTGCAGCCCGGCTAAAAGCAGTAATGCCATGTATGGTGTTGTTTTCCATACATCTGTTAAAATGACAGCTGCCATGGCACCTGTGGAAGTTGTGAGCAAGTTACTCATGCTGTCGATAATGCCAATTTGTTCAAAGAAATGGGCAACTATTCCATTCTGCCCGTCGTAAAGGAATTTCCACATGAGTGCGGATACGGCAGTTGGAATTGCCCACGGAATCAAAATCGAGGCTCGTACTAATCCACGTCCGAAAAATGCTTTGTTAATCAAAAGGGCGATTCCCATACCAAGTACAAGTTCAAATCCTACGGAAACTAAGGTGAAAATACCCGTATTCATTAGTGAACGCCACATACGTGAATCAGTCAGGTTTTTTTCATAGTGATTGAATCCGATGAAGTTGGGCTCAATAATACTGTCATTAATCGCACTGGCTAGACCCGTCAGACGATTTGCCTGCGTTAGGGCTTCCTGATCTTCAAGTTCGTTCAAACGCCGCTCTACCTGTTCGAATGTCTCCTTGAAGTCTTCACCAAAAGAGCGATCGATCTCAACGAACTTTAAATCATCACTGGGAATTTCAAAATTGAACAGTTTCTCATTCACTTTTTCATAGCGTTTGGCAAGGTCTTCATCTTGCAAAAGTTCTTCATCGTACGCCTTCATATTACTCTTGATATCTTTTAGAGTAGAAGCAACTTCTGGGGGCGCTTCTTCGATTTCATCATCAAGTGCAGTAAGTAAGAATGGTTGGCTGTCTAAGTACTGTTCTAAGTCTAAAGTGTAGGAAAAGTGGATGTCAGACTTTGCAGGGTCGTTCAATCGGTAATCGAATAAACTAAAATAAAAGGACTGGATAACAGGCCATATCGCAATGGCTAAAATAAGTAATAATGAAGGGGCGACGAGTAGATAACCAAGTCTTCTTTCCTTTTTTTGTGATTCGTTCAAGCTCTTTGCCAAAATAGTCCCTCCTTTAGGCCATAAAGGGATTCAGCCTCCAAGCTGTCGTCCAACTTGAAGGCTAAATCGTTAAATCCAAGTTATTGCATGACGTTCTTCAGTTGTTCTTCCATTGCAGCGGCTGCCTCTTCCGGAGAAAGTTCACCGGCAATGGCTTTAGAAAGGTTAATTTGCAGAATTTCAGAAACTTCAGGGTAGTTAGGTGCTACTGGACGGGAAACAGCTGCATCTAGAGCGTTTTGGAAACCTTCTTCTTTGAAGAACGGGTTGGCATCTAGAATTTCTTGATCTTCGAAAAGTTCAGGAAGAGTAGGAGCTAGACCGCCATAAATAGCAGAGATCTTCTGTCCTTCAGGTCCTGTCATGAATTTAACGAATTCCCATGCTTCTTCTTTGTGCTCAGAGTATTTGTTGATCGCTGACATCCAGCCGCCTAGAGCAGCAGCAGAACCTGCATCACCTTCTGGGAGCGGTGCGACACCTACGTTTCCAACGATTTCTGATTCGTTTTCGTCATTAGCTAGGTTCCATTGGTAAGGCCAGTTACGAATGTAAGGAGATTGTCCTTCAATGAACGCTGTATGAGACTCAACTTCAGTGAATGTGTTGATATTTCCTGGTACAAAATCAGATGTTGCTACTTCAACAAGTTTAGAAATCCCTTTAATGGCTTCTGGGCTGTTTACGACAACTTCGCCACTTTCGTCCAGGATTTGTCCTCCATAGGAAGCAATAAACTCAACAGCATTACATACAAGGCCTTCATATTGTTTCGCTTGCATCAAATAACCAAACTCAGTACCTTCAGCACCTTTATTTGCTTTAGCAGATTCAATCAGCTCGTCCCAAGTCTGTGGAACCTGATCTTCACCAATGATGTCGGTACGGTAGAAAAGCATTCCTGCATCGATGAATTTAGGCATTGCCCATTGTTTTCCATTGAAGTTAGCTGCAGAAACGGCACCCTGGTTATATTTGTCCATTTCTATTCCATCTCGCTGGATGAAGCGGTCGAGTTCGAGAACATAACCCGCTTGAGCAAATTCAGCAGGCCATACAACGTCTAAGTCCATAACGTCAATTTCGGCAGATTCAGCGTTCAGCTGAGTGACATACGCATCGTGCTGCTGACCAGTGTCTGAAGGCATTTCACGAAGCTCTACTTGAATATTCGGGTGCTGCTTGTTGAATTCTTCAATAAGCTTTTCAGAAGCTTGAGTAGAGTCCTGACCACGTGCATACGTAAGCTTAACCACTTCATCTGATTCGCCTTCATTGTTTTCCGATGTGCCTTCATCGCTGCTTGTGTCTTCTGAAGACGAGTCGTCTCCACCGCCACTACATCCGACTAAAGCTAGTACCAAAATGAACAGGATAGATAAAAACCACAGTTTTGCTTTCATCAATTAACCTCCTAATAATGTTCGTAGTATTATACAGCCCTTAAAGGACCGCTCACTGTAGATTCTCGGATGATAAGTTCGAGCGGAAATTCATACCGCTCTCTTCTTGGGAAATCTTGACTTTTAATTGTCTCAATCAATACCTGAATGGATTGTTGAGCCATAAGCTCAATAGGTTGTTCAACAGTGGAGATTTTCGGATCCATGATCTTCGAAATCACTTGATTGTCAAAGCCGATGACTGACAGCTCTCCGGGTACGTCCACCCCATATTCTTTTGCGCCTGTAATAATGCCGGCAGCCACTTCATCACTACCTGTAAAGACTGCGGTAGGCGGGTCTTTCATCTGATGGATTTGCTTGAAAACCTCTATCCCGTGTTCGATGGAGTAGGCATTGAAAAATCCGTATCTTGGCTCGAACGTCAGACCATGTTCCTTCAAGGCTTTATCAAAGCCGAATTTTCTATGTTGTCCAACCATGCTTTTGTGACCGCCACTGCAATAAGCAAGACGTTGGTGTCCTTGGCGAAGGAGGTGCTTCGTCGCAATATACCCCCCGTGGATTTGATCCAGCTTGATAATCGGGATATTTGCAGAATCCTCAAACTCGTTACACATCACTAATGGGCCATAAGGTAAGTATTCAGAAACGGTTTCCCATTCATTTTCCATAGAAGCTAAAATCATGCCATCGACTTGTTTCATCTTTAATAATTCCAAGTGGCCGAGCTCTGTCTCCTTCGAATACATCGTCTGACAAATCAATAGCTGGAACCCGTTCCTGGTTGCCTCTACTTCCATGGATTCTACCAGTTGACCGAAGAATGGGTTCATCAGCCTGGGAACAAGAACCGCAATCATTTGCGTCTTTTTATTCCTGAGACTTCGTGCAGAAGAGTTCGGGACATAGCCAAGCGCATCCATAGCCTGAAATACTTTTTGCTTTTTAGCTGGAGAAACATGCGGGTAATTATTAATTACCCTTGAAACCGTTGATTTAGAGAGTCCAGCCAACCTGGCTACATCATCAATCGTTACCACTATCAAACCCCCTTTCTTTTGCTTATGAATTATTGAAACCGATTTCAAAAATGTCCAAATGAAAAAGTATAAATGCTTGCTAAACCAATAACTTTAAATTTTGAAACCGTTTTCAATAACTTGAGTAAATTATATTTCAAGTTCAAAGAAAATACAACAGTATTCTTTAATATTTTTGAAATATATTCGAATTTTCTAATAATTTATAGCGGAAAATGTCAATTACTTAATTTTCTCCCATCATATTCTAGTTATTTTTTGAGAGGCAGGTGGAAAACCACCATATCTAAAGCTTGGATGTTATTTTCAAAAATAGGCTGAGGGTAGGATAGGAAAAAATCTTTTCTGATCTCATGGAAGCGGAAACCGGCTTTTTGGTAAAACGCAATATTTTCAATGCTCGAATTCGCCGTTCCCACGATCATGTGATGAAGACCTTTCTTCTGGTAATGAGAGATAGCGATTTGAACAACCTGTTTGCCTATACCTAGACCTCTACATGCTTCAGCAATGGCGATGTTTTTAATTTCTACTGTATCTTCATTAGGGAAAGTGAATAAGCAAACACCGATGGTCTTTCCACTATATAATAGTTCGAACATGTCTCCGTCTTTGATATACGATTTCACAATCGTTTCATCTTCATCTGCTAATAGTAAGTAATCTAAGAAGTCATTTCGATTGCCTGTCTTTTTCCAGTCTACGCCGCTCATTTCAGTCACCTCTGTCCATGGCTTTTAAATCCTATTATAGTTTTCGTAAGATTATGGTACCATATAACTAGCGTAATGATTTCTGAAGAGGATGGCTTTTCAGAAAAAGGAGAAGTGAATTTATGATAGGACAACATGAGAAGATGTATGACTTAATTGGGGTAGGGGTGGGCCCTTTTAACTTAAGTTTAGCTGCCCTGCTTGATGGATTTGAAAACGTAGGCAGTCTGTTCTTTGAGCAGAATGAAAACTTTGATTGGCACCCGGGAATGCTTATTGAAGGTACGAAAATGCAGGTGCCGTTTCTTGCTGACTTAGTGACGATGGCTGATCCGACAAACCCATACAGTTTTTTGAATTACATCAGTAAAAATGAACGAATGTACCAATTTTATTTTTTACAGCGCCTCGATATACCAAGACGTGAATACAATGACTATTGTCAATGGGTCGCTGGACAATTAAAAAGCTGTCAATTTGGAAAACGCGTGACAGGGGTACGACACGTCAAAGATCATGAAGAATATTTTGAAGTGGAAGTTATCGATCTTTCTTCCAATGAAAAAACTGCTTATCGTTCAAGAAACTTAGTGATGGGAACGGGCAGTGAACCAGTCATGCCGAAATCCTTCCAGGGGTTTCCTACGGATGAGGTCTTTCACACAGCAGATTTCCTACCGAATCAAGAACGCTGCCGCCGTGCGAAATCCGTTACGGTCGTAGGGTCAGGGCAAAGTGCTGCAGAAACCTTCAGAGAACTATTGAAGGAGCAGCGAAATTGCGGATTCCGTCTGGATTGGATTACACGTTCTCCGGGGTTCGCTTCAATGGAAGAATCGAAATTAAGTTTGGAACACTTTTCACCAGACTATGTGAATTACTTCTATCAGCTGCCACAGAAGCAAAAGGATGAGATATTTGCTTCTCAAGGGTTGTATTATAAAGGAATCAGCAACCATACGATCAATGATATATATAATTTGCTTTACGAGTATTCCGTAGGTCGGGAAGATTTGAATGTAGATTTGCAGGTGCTAAGCGAAGTGAACGATATTAAGAGGAAGTCAGATGGCGGATATGAGTTGAGCTGCTACCACTGGCAAAAGAAAGAGGAATTCTCTCACGACAGTGAAGTCGTCATTGCAGCGACAGGATATAAACCGAATGTCCCTGCATTTGTGCATCATTTAGGTGATCTTATTGAGTGGGATGAAGATGGACGTTACAAAGTGACAGCAGACTATCGTCTGAAACAGCAGGAATCCTCAGTGAATGAAATTTATGTTCATAGTGGGATATCTCATACGCATGGCGTAGGTTCCACCAACCTAGGGCTCGCGGTTCATAGAAATAAAGTGATCATTAATCATTTACTGGATCGCGAAGTGTATCCAATGCAGGAAAAGACGATATTCCAATCATTTTCAATATAGAAGCGTTTAGACCAAGGGAGAAACTCCCTTGGTCTATTTTATTGCTTTCATTTGGTTTACGGATATCTCACAAAAAGTATAATCGTTACAATTTTGTAAAATGTCGCAGAAGTTAGAAATGACTATTGACATATGAGTGAGTAGGGTTAATAATATTGTAAATATACAGTTATTATTATAAATATACATAGAGGTGGTTTTAGTTTTGAAAGCAGGAATAGTTGGAGCAACCGGTTATGGCGGTATAGAGCTGTTTAGGCTGCTCACCTCTCATTCAAAAATTGATACAATCACGCTATTCTCCTCTTCACAAGCAGGAGAGTATTTTGAAGATATTTACAACCAATTAAAAGTGGATGAACTGCATCGTTTAGAAGACTTAAACCCAGAGAAAATGAAGGAAGAGCTTGATGTCATCTTTTTAGCAACTCCAGCTGGTGTTTCTAGTAATCTCTCACCAAAGCTAATCGGCGGACATGCTAAGGTGATCGATTTATCAGGGGATTTACGTTTGAAGGATTCAACTACTTATGAAAAGTGGTATAAGAAAGAATCAGCTCCCGTTACCCTATTAGAGCAGACGACATATGGATTACCTGAGTGGAATAAAGAGGCAATTGAGCAAGCGAGCATTATTGCAAACCCGGGATGTTATCCAACGGCTACTTTACTCGGGTTAGGTCCAGTGGTGGAAGCTCACTTGGCTGATCCAACTTCCATTATCGTTGATGCTAAATCCGGAGTGTCCGGAGCAGGTAAAAACCCGAATCCAATTACTCATTTTGCCCATACACAGGAAAACTTTCAAATTTACAAAGTAAATCAGCATCAACATATTCCTGAAGTGGAACAACAACTGAACCACTGGGATCCTAGCGCAGAAGCGATCACTTTTTCTACTCATTTGGTACCTATGACAAGGGGAATCATGGCAACCATTTACCTCACCTTGAAGGAAGATTTTACGACACAAGACCTTCTTGATCGTTATTCCTCCTATTATGAATCTCATCCATTTGTTCGAATAAAGGAAGAAGGCCAATTTCCTTGTACGAAGGATGTGTACGGATCCAATTACTGTGACATCGGGTTAACTGTTGACCCCAGGACTCGAAGGGTGACCATCGTTTCTGTCATAGATAATTTGATGAAAGGCGCAGCAAGCCAGGCAGTACAAAATATGAATCTATTATTTGGATATGAAGAAGAAGCAGGTCTTCGTCTTTTACCAACATATCCATAAGAAGGGGAGAAAAGGATTGGTTCAAACAGTTAAGACACACCAGATCGAAAAAGTTGAAGGTGGAAACATCCTATCGCCACTTGGGTTTCAATCAGGTGGAGTTCACAGCGGTCTCAGGTACAGAAAGAAAGATTTTGGGTTATTAATGAGTGATACCCCGGCATCTGTCGCAGCTGTCTATACTCAAAGCCATTTTCAAGCCCCTCCTTTAAAGGTTACACAAGAAGGTATTGAGAGATCAGGAAAAATTCAAGGCATAGTCATTAACAGTGCGGTTGCAAATGCATGTACTGGGAAGGAAGGACTTGAAAATGCATATAAGATGCGTGAAATGATCGCAAAGAGGTTCGACCTTCCTGAGGATTATGTAGCTGTTGCCTCTACAGGTGTAATCGGAGAACAACTTCCGATGGAGAAAATTGCTTACGGATGTGAAAGTGTTGAACTGAGCAAAGATGGAGCCCATGATTTTCAAAAGGCGATTTTAACAACGGATACTTGTGAAAAATCAGCTTGTTACCAAACGAAAATTGACGGCCAAACAGTCACGATCGGCGGGGCTGCAAAAGGTTCTGGTATGATTCATCCAAATATGGCGACAATGCTCGGTTTTATTACCACGGATGCGACGATTGAGACGGATGATCTTCAAAATGCGCTCAGCAATTCAATCGAAAAATCATTTAACCAGATTACTGTCGATGGAGAAACTTCTACGAACGACATGGTACTTGCAATGGCAAATGGGAGTGTAGAACATGATTCTCTTAATGCGGAGCACCCAGATTGGGAAAAGTTCCAATTCGCCCTTCAGCTCGTATGTGAAGATTTAGCCAAGCAGATTGCGAGGGATGGAGAAGGGGCGACCAAGTTGATTGAAGTGAACGTGAATGGTGCCACGTCTAATGAAGATGCACGTATCATTGCGAAAAAAGTAGTCGGATCGAGTCTCGTTAAAACGGCTGTATACGGGTTGGACGCGAACTGGGGCCGTATTGTGGGAGCGATAGGCCATAGTGATGCAGCGGTAGACCCGACTGGGTGTGATATCTATATTGAAGATCAACTTGTATTCAGTGATGGCACGCCATGTCCGTTTTCTGAGGAACAGGCGAGTGAAGATTTGAGTAACTCAGAAGTTAAAATCGATATTCGTTTACATGCTGGAGAAGGAAAGGGTACAGCTTGGGGGTGCGACTTGACGTATGACTATGTCAAAATCAACGCAAGCTACCGAACCTGATCAGAAACCGATTATTGTTGTGAAAATGGGTGGAAGTATCATTGATCAGCTGACTCAGGAGTTTTACGATAGTTTCTCTGAGCTGCTTGACCATTATCATTGCATTATCGTCCATGGCGGAGGGCCGGCAATTACATCGCTTCTATCTCGTTTGGAAATCGAGGGTGAATTTCATAACGGGTTGAGGAAGACCGATGAGCAAACCCTGGAAGTCGTCGAAATGACATTGGGCGGTAAGGTGAATGCTCAAATCACTTCAGCGTTATTGAAACAAGGGATAAAAGCTCTCGGAATCAAGGGGTCAGATGCCTCCTTAATAACAGCCGAGTACGAAGACGAGAAGAATCTTGGTTTTGTCGGAAAAGTTGAAAAGGTGGAAGCAGACATTCTGTATCAGTGTCTCTATGCTGACTATCTTCCGGTCGTTGCTCCCCTGGGTAAAACGAAGGCGGGGCAGACCGTTAATATTAATGCTGACATCACTGCAGGAGCGATCGCTCAGGCAGTAAAAGCAGAAAAATTACTTTTTGTCACAGATGTTCCTGGAATTTTGCGAGATGACGAGGTAATTGAACAATCTACTCCTGAAGAAATTCAGTCGCTGATTGATCATGGGTGGATTTATGGAGGGATGATTCCTAAAGTTCAATCTGCCATTGAAGCATTGTCTGATCAGCTTCAAGAAGTCATGATCGTTAGCGGAAAGCAAGCGATAATCCAGGGAGATCATATGAAAGGAACGAAGATTCGTTCGAAGCGAAAGGAAGGTGTCGAATGAGTTTATTTCCAACTTATAACCGTTTTCCTCTCACGATCGTCTCAGGTTCGGGTACGACGGTGACTGACGATGAGGGGAACGACTATTTAGATTTTGTATCCGGTATTGCCGTCTGTAATTTAGGACATCGACCACCAGAGGTTCAAGCTGCTATTCAAGAACAGCTCGACCAAGTGTGGCATGTATCGAACCTGTATCAAATTCCCTTGCAGGAAGAAGCAGCAAATAAATTGATTGAAGGAAACGATTTAGACCATGTCTTCTTCTGCAACAGCGGAGCTGAAGCAAACGAAGCCGCGATTAAGCTGGCTCGGAAGCATACAGGAAAAGAAAAAATCATCACTTTCAAACAGTCTTTCCACGGAAGAACTTTTGCAACGATGAGTGCTACAGGACAAGAAAAAATTCAACAAGGTTTCGGGACATTGCTGCCGACCTTTGAATACCTCCCGTATAACGACGTGGAGGCTGTGGAGCAAATCGATGACGATGAAGTAGCCGCCATCATGGTAGAGGTGATTCAAGGGGAAGGGGGAGTCGTACCTGGAACGGCCGCCTTCTTGAATGCTATTCAGAAGAAATGTAAGGAAACAGGAATACTGATGGTCATAGACGAAGTCCAAACCGGTATGGGTCGTACGGGTACCGCTTTTGCCTATGAACATTACAGCCTTGATCCAGATATCGTGACCTCAGCTAAAGGTCTTGGCAGTGGTTTCCCCGTAGGTGCCATGATTGGAAAGGCAAAATTGAAAGAAGCTTTCTCTGCAGGAGCTCATGGTTCAACATTCGGCGGCAACCCGCTTGCCTCTGCTGCAGTGAATGCAACGGTTGAAACAATCTTTGCTCCTGCTTTTCTTGAAGAAGTTCAACGCAAAGGCGAGCTATTCAAAGAAAAGCTGCAAGAATCTTTAGGGCAATTGAATATTGTCAAAGAAGTGCGAGGGCAAGGATTGATGCTCGGCATTCAATTGGAAGTCGAAGCCATCCAAGTCATTCATACACTACGCGAAAAAGGATTATTAGCCGTATTGGCAGGTCCCAAAGTCGTAAGGCTCCTTCCACCATTGAATGTATCAGAGGAAGAGCTGGACAAAGCGGTACAGATTATTTCGACAGTGCTGCAACAGCAAGATCATTTGCAAAGTGTATAAAAACTGAATAATAAAGTGCGGTGATTGCCACCAAAGGTGAACACCGCCTTTTTAACCTTAAAATTGTATAAAAATACATTAAATATAATAAATATTCATTTAATGGGGTGAAATGATGCAAGGATATCTTTGTTTACAAGATGGAAACTCGTTCCAAGGGCAGGCTTCTCAACAATGGGATGCTGCCACTCAAGGGGAAATTGTATTTTTTACGGGGATGACAGGCTATCAGGAAGTTTTGACAGACCCTTCCTATAAGGGACAGATTGTGGTTTTTACGTATCCTTTAATCGGAAATTATGGAATTAATGAAAATGATTCAGAGAGCAGCCAAATACAGGTGAGCGGGGTGGTCATGGCACGATGTGCAGAGCGTGCGACTCACTATCTAGCTACTACTACTTTAAAAGCCTATCTTAATAAGCATAACGTACCTTATTTAACTGAAGTAGATACAAGGGCAGTAACAAAAATGATTCGTGAAGGTGGAACACGCCAGGCGTCTCTCTCCAACACTACTACGACTAAGTTTGGCGTTCCGATGAACAATCATGTCTATAAGTCAAAGGGTGCTGGGGTACAAACATATGGGAAAGGTTCAATGCATATTGTACTCATTGATTTTGGATGGAAGAAATCAATTTTGACGTCTTTAGTGAATAAAGGAATCCAAGTGTCCGTTGTTCCGTTTACACAAATTGATCATCTCGATGATTTAAAACCAGATGGAGTCGTTTTGTCGAACGGCCCGGGAAATCCTAAAGATGTTCAAAATGAGCTTCCAAAAATAAAAAAGGTGCTGGATCACTATCCTTCGTTTGGAATCTGTATGGGGCATCAAGTCATCGCCCTTGCTTATGGGGCGAATACGAAAAAGTTAACGTTTGGGCATCGCGGTGCCAACCATCCTGTCAAAGATGTGGTGACAGGAAAAGTCTTTTTGTCCTCTCAAAATCACAATTATGTCGTCGACGAGGAGAGTCTTAAGGACACATCTTTAGTGACTCGATTCTTTAATGTCAACGATGGATCTGTTGAAGGGGTATCTCACAAGGAAAAACCAATCCTATCTGCACAGTTTCATCCAGAAGCGAACCCTGGACCGGAAGACGCAGAGTGGTTATTCGATGACTTCTTGAAAATGATTAAATTGAAAAAGGAGGAGAAAGCATATGTCTAAAAAGGTTTTAGTCATAGGATCTGGACCGATTGTCATTGGTCAGGCTGCTGAATTCGACTATTCCGGTACTCAAGGATGCCTGGCTCTTCGAGAGGAGGGGCATGAGGTTATCCTCGTAAATAATAATCCAGCTACGATTATGACCGATTATACGATTGCTGATGTCGTTTATAGTGAACCGCTAACTGTTGAGAGTCTGACATCCATCATAATCAAAGAAAAACCTCACGCGTTACTGGCGGG
>NZ_JRNX01000835.1 GCF_000786645.1 Halobacillus sp. BBL2006 | reverse complement strand
GATCAGCTGCGTATCTGTATAAGAGAACAAGCGCCCTTGAAGCAGTGGGTCATTGGTAAAGTCGATCCCTGGTACTACATGGCCTGGGTGGAAGGCTACTTGCTCCGTTTCAGCAAATACGTTGTCCACATTGCGGTTCAACGTCATTTTACCGACAATCTCAACAGGGACATCTTCCTCCGGCCATAGTTTCGTAGGATCGAGCAGATCAAAATCGAACTTGAACTCATCCTCTTCAGGAATTACCTGGATTCCCAGTTCATACTCAGGATAGTCGCCTTCTTCGATAGAATTCCATAAATCTCCTCGGTGGAAATCAGGGTCTTTTCCATTAATTTTCTGCGCTTCGTCCCAAACGATAGAATGTGTTCCAAGCACCGGCTTCCAATGGAATTTCACAAAGAATGATTCGTCTTTGGCATTCACTAGACGGAAGGTGTGAACTCCGAACCCTTCCATCATTCGGAAGCTACGAGGAATGGCGCGATCCGACATCGCCCACATCACCATATGAGCAGACTCCTGATTATTCGCGACAAAATCCCAGAACGTGTCGTGAGCAGAAGCCGCTTGTGGCATCTCATTGTGCGGTTCAGGCTTCAATGCATGGACGAGATCCGGAAACTTCACTGCGTCCTGAATGAAAAATACAGGTATGTTATTTCCTACTAGATCATAGTTGCCTTCTTCTGTGTAAAATTTCGTAGCAAATCCACGTGCATCTCGGACTGTCTCTGCCGATCCACGGTTCCCTGCAACGGTCGAGAAACGTACAAACGTAGATGTCTTCTTCGATGTATCTGTTAAAAAGTCAGCTTTTGTGTATTTTTCCATTGATTTATAAAGTTCAAATTCACCATGTGCAGCAAAACCTCTTGCGTGTACAATACGCTCAGGAATTCGTTCATGGTCAAAGTGGGTCATCTTTTCACGGAAGTGGAAATCTTCCATTAATGTCGGCCCACGTTCACCTGCTTTTAGAGAAAATTCATCTTCAGCAACCTTTGTGCCTTGATTTGTCGTCAGCTTCTTGCCTTTGTCATCTACTCGATCTTCCTCGAGCTGTTCATCTTTCTTCGTTTTGCGCTCATGGCTTTGATCGCTCACATGAGTTCCTCCTTTAAAATCATTATTCTTAAATATTAAATTTAAAGTGAACACATGATATGTACCACACTGTGACAAAATTTAAACTTTTCTTACAAAATAAACCACTATCGAAAGAGGATAGCCTCTTCGATAGTGGTTTTATCAAATCAATCATTATGGTAATTGAGTTGTTCCCATCATGTAACGGTCACACTCACGGGCTGCTTCGCGTCCTTCGTTGATTGCCCAAACGATCAAGCTTTGCCCACGACGCATGTCTCCTGCAGCAAATACTCCATCGATATTAGTTGTGTATTTGCCATATTGAGCAGCGAC
This sequence comes from Halobacillus sp. BBL2006, assembly GCF_000786645.1. GTDB lineage: Bacteria > Bacillota > Bacilli > Bacillales > Halobacillaceae > Halobacillus. Next base: position 766 of record NZ_JRNX01000835.1, on the reverse strand, counting down.
ATTTGTTCGTACGGTTGTTTCGACACCCATTTTCTCAATTAAATCTTGTTCCGGTCCACTGAAACCAATGGCTAGTAATACAAGATCTGCTGACCATACTTTCTCCGTACCTGGAATTTCCGTACGCACTTTGTTGCCATTTTCATCATAGGAAAGTGCAACATTGATCGTGTGTACTTCCTTCACACGACCGTTTTCATCACCAACGAATTTTTTCGTCATGACTGCGTAAGCACGCGGGTCATCGCCAAACGTCGCTTCCGCTTCCTTCTGCCCATATTCAACTCTATGAATAACCGGATATTGCGGCCAAGGATTCACTTCATTATCACGAACCGAACCTTTTTTATCATAGATATCGAACTGGGTCAGACTTTTACAATTGTGTCTCATGGACGTTGACATACAGTCTGTACCGGTATCTCCTCCACCGATAACGATAACGTCTTTCCCTTTGGCACTGATATAGTTGCCGTCTTCATGATCAGAGTCAAGCAAACTCTTCGTATTCGAGTGCAAGAAATCCATAGCATAGTGAATGCCTTTCAGGTTACGTCCATCCACTTCAATATTACGTGGTACTGTCGCTCCGCCACAAAGAACCACCGTATCATATTCTTCCCGCAGTCTTGATACAGGATAGTCACGGCCAACCTCTGTGTTGGTCATGAATTTAATTCCTTCTTCTTTAAGGATGTTCACTCGGCGTTCCACAACGGAATAAGGCAGCTTCATTTCAGGAATTCCGTAAGTGAGCAACCCGCCG
>NZ_JRNX01000834.1 GCF_000786645.1 Halobacillus sp. BBL2006 | reverse complement strand
TCAGCACATGCCCACGGAAAGCGAGCGATTTCCAGGACCTCCTAATTCTGCCCCAAGAAAAGGAAACAGGCTTACAATCATCTCGAAATCGAGTCTTCCACAATCCTGCACGTTTGTGGAATAACTTGATCTATTATCCTATTCTATAAACGAAAGTTCAGGCAGCCATTGAGAAACATGCTGTTTTGTCGCTTTGTATTCTTTCATTAATTCCGGAAGTTCAGCCATAGGAACCACTTTGTAATCATGCTGGTCTTGTGAAGTTACATAGGTGATTTGAAAACGAGGGTCAATAGCTTTGACCGTGTCATCACTTTCCTCGTCTTTCAGGAAATCAAAAGTGAAAATTCCTCCAATACGCCTCTGAAAGTCCTCTTGCCCTGAGAAAAAATTTCCCAGGGAATAAACAGTCAACATTTTATTCCCTTTTTCACCTTCGACATATTCGAGTGGCTGTAACACATGGGGGTGATGCCCTAGTACAGCATCGACTTCATGATCTGCACAGAATTGAACTACTTCCTTTTGAAAGGCAGAGGGGTAAGGCTCGTATTGTTGTCCGAAGTGTAAGCTCACAATCACACCATCTGCCAATTCTTTTGCTTTTTCAATATCTTTGGCCATCTTTTTGAACTCAATTCGATTGACGACATAGTCTTTTCCGGCAGGTGCTGAAATTCCGTTTGTACCGTATGTATAGCTTAATATGGCGACGTCGATGTTCTTTTCTGTTTTATATACCAATACTTCTTCACTTTGATCCTTTGTTTTAAATGCACCCGTATGTTTCATTTCAATCTCGTCCCAATAATTGATGGCATTTTCGATGCCTTTTACACCTTGATCCAAAGAATGGTTATTCGCAAGAGTAACGACATCAATCCCTAAGGTTTTCAAATTATCAGCAATCTCGGTAGGTGAATTGAATGCAGGGTAACCGGACAAGCCCAGCTCCTCACCGCCAATCATGGTTTCCTGATTCGCTATTGTAATAGTCGAGGAGTCAAGGTAAGGTTCAACTTCGTCCAGCATCGGCATGAAGTTATAACCGTTTGTAGTTTTGGCGTCGCGATAGACCCGTGTGTGAATCAGAACATCTCCAATTGCGGAGATACTGATAGTTGAACGGATATCCATCGATTCCTTATTGTTCGGGTGAATGTCAGATGTGGAATGTTCGTTCATGGACTTCGGTTCAGATGACTCAAAGAGGGACGATGGTGAGAAACTGCAGCCAGCCAAAGAGAAGCAGGCAAAGATAATGAGTAAGACAGAAAGAATACGGCTGATAATACTCCCCTCCTAAGGAAAATAAGTTATGAGTTTATTGTAACCTTAAAAGGGAGATTTTTTCCAGTTGGTTTATATTGGACGCTATCTTGGGAAACGCTATTATAATAATTATTCGTAAAGAAAGGTGATGGGGAAATTGGCTTTTATCCAAGAAAAAGAAGCAGATGCAAACTCCCACACGAGAGAACAGTACGTGGAAATAAAGATGGGAAACCATGACCTCTTTTTCAAAAAAGGTTACAAAGTGTTGTACACCCTGAATGACTTCTTGCTAGGCTTATGGTTCTTGATAGGAAGTATATTTTTTTATTTTGAGTCTTTAAAGACGTGGGGGGTCACTTTATTCGTTCTGGGCAGTTTGCAAATGCTGATCCGCCCGTCCATTCGAATGGTCCATTCCATTCATATGAAAAAACTTTACCAAAAAGAGTATGAGGAGAAGCAGAACAATGGCTAAAGGTAGACTCCTTTAGCCATTGTTTATCAAGCAACGCTTTCCTTACTTTGCGTTAGGAATCGAGCCCTTATTAACCTTCTTCTAACTGTAATCCCAATCCAACTAGCCAGAAAAGCCTTAATTAATCCAACAGCAATAAAAGGATAAACTCCAGCTGCAAGCGCCTGGTTCCATGACATATCCAACAAGAACTTCAATTGAATCGTTCCACAGATGAGAGTTACGATCATTCCGGCTGTATTGGCGATCAGTGCCATTGTGAGGTTGAATTTTGTTTTTTCTAAAATGAACCCTGTTATGAATGCCGCTAAAATGAAGCCGAATATGTAACCCCCAGTTGGGCCAGCCAACACTT
>NZ_JRNX01000833.1 GCF_000786645.1 Halobacillus sp. BBL2006 | reverse complement strand
GATTGACTTGACTTCATTCCAGCTGCAAGTCAACTCAGAGAAAGCGTACACGAAAGAAGGAATACCTGTGCGTGTAGCAAGTACAGCTGTAATCAGTATCGGTAGTGAGCTTGAAATTATGGCGAATTTCGCTGAGAAATTTCTTGGTAAAAAACAAAAGGAACGTGAGTCCGAATTGAAGGATGTACTAAACGGTCACCTACGTTCGATTATCGCGTCTCTTCCGATTGAAAAAATTTATAACGACTTTAAGGAAGTAAATACGCAAGTGAAGAAAATCGCAGAGTCGGACCTTAAGGGGATGGGCTTTGAGATTACATCATTCGCTTTGAACGATGTAGAAGATGTCGATGTTGAGAATGGGTATATTGATGCGTTAGGCCGTCCACATATCGCGGAAGTTCAGAAAAAAGCCAATATGGCGGAATCAGATGCTACAAAAGAAACACGAATCTACCAGGCGAAAAACGATCAGGAAGCTCAGGACGAAGAGAACCGTCGCTTGACTTCAGTAGCGGAATCAACAAAGGATAAAGACATTAAAGAAGCGGAATTCCAAAAAGAAACGAACCGCGCGAAAGCAAATGCAGAGCAAGCGGGAGAGATCGAACGCCAAAAACTTGCTCAGCAAATCAAAGAAGAAGAACTGAAAGTACAATACATCGAGAAGCAGCGTGCCGTTGAGCTTGAGGAAGAAGAAAACAAACG
>NZ_JRNX01000832.1 GCF_000786645.1 Halobacillus sp. BBL2006 | reverse complement strand
AAAATCAAAAAAGAAACCAGCGGCTGCATTGTGCAGACCTCAGGTTTCCATCCTCTTAAAACTTATTGATTTTTTAACACTTTCTCAATCGCATGGGCTACACCGTCTTCATCATTTGTGAGAGTGACCCAGTTGGCTTCTTCCTTTACTTTATCTTGGGCGTTCCCCATAGCAACTCCATAGCCAGCTTTATGAATCATCGCAATATCATTCATACTGTCTCCAACTGCCATAACCTCGTCCATCGTCAAGTCCAGCCAGTCACAAACTTTTGCCAAAGCTGCCGCTTTATTGACTCCTGAAGGGTTGATTTCAATATTAGTAGGACTGGAATTCGTAATTTCAAAGGAATCATATTTGTTTAGTTCATCCAAGATAATTTTACGGACATGATCATCTTCAATGTCATATCCGAACTTCAGCCAGTCATATTCCTCGACTTCTTCCTCAAATGGATTCTGGCTATTGAATAGACCTTGCACTGTGGAAGACCAGAAGTACAATCCATGTTCTTTTTTCAATTCCCACAAGCGACGGACATGCTCTTTTTTCAACTTGTTCCGTTCTATTAGTTCAAATTCACCGTTGTAAATTTCCCCTCCATTGATCGTGACAAGATAAGAGGATTCCCCTAATGATTCAGCTATATGCCTGCATCTGGAAAGGGAACGTCCTGTACTTAAAACCACCTGTATGCCTTGTTCTTTTGCTTCGTGAATTGCCTTAATATTTCGGTCTGACACCGTTTCTTGTGAATTAACGAGTGTACCATCTAAATCTAGAGCGATTAGTTTGATGTTATTTTCCATTGTCTTCACGTCCTCTCTTATGCTCTCTCTATTCTAATACATTAAGAGAGATTCATACAACGAAACACCCAGACATAGTTTGTCTGGATGTTTCGTTACTTCGACTTGTGATCTGTTTTGATCTCTTTTAGCAATTGGGGGTCGTTAAGTAATTCTAATCCTGTTTGTGCGAGGGCTTTCGCTCCTTTTAATAACGCTAGATCCCCAGCTTCTGAAC
>NZ_JRNX01000831.1 GCF_000786645.1 Halobacillus sp. BBL2006 | reverse complement strand
AAAAAGATAAAAATATAAATTTTCAGAAAATAGGTTGCTATTCGACAAACCTCCCGCTAGAATACTCCTTACATTCATTTTTGAAAGGAGGCTCAGCGATGATCACGTTTATCGCATCTATTGTATTTCTTATTGTCGGATATTTAATTTACGCAAAGGTGGTTGAGCGAATTTTTGGCATTGATGACAAACAATCAACCCCCGCTTACACTAACCATGATGGTTTTGATTATTCCCCGATGAGCTGGTGGAAAGCGAGTTTAATCCAGCTTCTAAATATAGCAGGACTTGGTCCGATTTTTGGTGCGGTGCTAGGGGCTTTGTACGGGCCAGTTGCTTTCATATGGATCGTCGTCGGTACGATCTTTGCAGGCGCTGTTCACGATTACTTTTCCGGAATGCTCTCGCTTCGTCATAAAGGTGCTCAGTACCCGGCACTCGTTGGTAAATACTTAGGAAGACCTGCACAGGCACTGATTAACTTAATATCAATCGGACTAATGATCCTCGTCGCTGCAGCCTTCACGGCAGGACCTGCACAATTGTTGTCAACAGTGACACCGTTAGGATTCATGACTTCAATTGTATTAATTTTTGCTTACTTCCTGATTGCTACCTTGCTTCCAATCAATAAAATTATCGGTAAGGTGTACCCGGTTTTCGGGGCCATTCTTATCTTTATGGCCGTTTCGATCGGAGTAGGGATGTTCTTTTTCGATAATCCGATCCCGAACCTGACCTTGCAAAACTTGCACCCGCAAGAGTTACCGGTATGGCCGATGTTGATGGTTACGGTTTCCTGTGGAGCGATCTCAGGTTTTCATAGTACACAAAGCCCGATTCTTGCCCGTACGCTGAAGAAAGAAAGTGAAGGAAGAAAAGTCTTTTACGGCGCAATGGTAGCCGAAGGAATTATCGCCATAATCTGGGCCGCTGCAGGAATGACTTTCTTTGGAAGTACTGGCGGACTGCAAGCTGCGCTTGATGCTGGAGGACCTGCAGGAGTCGTCAACGAAATCAGCAGTACAACGCTGGGTACGTTAGGCGGCATCCTCGCAGTGCTAGGAGTAATCATTTTACCGATTACAACAGGGGACACCGCACTTCGTTCTTCTAGAATGATGTTGGTGGATGTGTTCAGACAATGGAGCAAGAAAGAGTTCAATGGTAAATGGACACCGATTTTCTTCGCTATCCCAGTCGCTATTCCAACATTTTTGCTTACGCAAATGGATTATAGCTTCTTGTGGAGATACGTAGGCTGGTCAAACCAAGTTGTAGCTACAGTCATGTTGTGGACAGGAGCGATGTACTTGCTGAAAAACAGCAAATTTCACTGGATTTGCAGTGTGCCTGCCTTGTTCATGACGGCTGTCGTCAGTTCCTATATTTTCTATGCCCCTGAAGGATTCGGGTTATCGTATACAACTTCGATGGTTATCGGATCGATCATCTGGCTTGCTGTCGTCACATGGTTTGTGTGGCAAGTTATTAAGCATAAAAACGTTCATCACGAAGAAGTGGTTACAACAAAAGCTGGATAAAAAACTTTACGCATAATCAACAGCCAATGATAGGAACTTCCATACTCAGGAAGTTCCTTATTTGTGTTCTCAAAAAGCTCCCAATTGTTGAAGACTCAGTTTCGAGATAAGTGGGGCCGTTACTGGATAAAGACTCGGGAATGGCTGAGAAACGACTCGCTTTCCTGCGGGGGAACTGGCAAGCTTCCTCGGGCTGCGCCCTGTGGGATCTCGCCTAGCCCCTTCTCCCGCGGGAGTCTCGCCGTTT
>NZ_JRNX01000830.1 GCF_000786645.1 Halobacillus sp. BBL2006 | reverse complement strand
CCCTTGTATTTATCTTGTTTTTTTAGTGGAAGTTGTCGCATTTGATAACAGTTTTACCTTCAGCTTTTTTTCTAACCATCCAATCACTCGTGCCGCGAAAAAGATGATTTTAGTGGAGGAGTGAATTGCGAAGAATTTACCTAGCGCTTTCCCCCCTACTGTCAAAGCTGCTACCACACTGGTTAGTACGACAGAAATGACGATTTGCACCGTGGATCCTTCACTATGACCAAAAGAATTAGCGAGCTGGATAACAACGACGGCGGATGCTGTCCCACTAACTATACCTGATATATCCCCTATTACATCGTTACAGAAACTAGCGAATCTGTCCGCATTCCTTACAATAGCAATCGCTTCTTTCGCACCTGCAACTTTCTCTGATGCCATCGCATGAAAGGGTGTCTCCTCTGCAGCTGTTGCAGCAATCCCTAACATGTCAAAGATAACACCTATGAACACGATGATGAAAACAATAATCAGCCCGGCGATCCAAATGACTCCGCTGAGTACCGAAGAAGATATAACTGAAAAAATAGCCGCTAACACAAATGTGATAACGGCAATACTTAAACTGAATTTTAAGGATTTTTTAAATTTATTGTCCA
>NZ_JRNX01000829.1 GCF_000786645.1 Halobacillus sp. BBL2006 | reverse complement strand
CTCCCCCCTGTGCTTCTGCCATACTTGGGTTGTATTGCAAGGTCACAAAGGCAAAGTACAAGGCCACGCTGAAAATAAGCGCAAAGACGTACAAATAATAGTTTCTCAAGTTCTTTTTTAAATTGCGGAAAATGAGCTGATTAATACTCATATTGAACCCCGCCCAGCACACCTTGCGTCTTCATAATATCCTTCAGCATACTCTGTCTGGTTTGGTTTCCTTTGTTCAGTTCCGTGTAAATCTGCCCATCCTTGATGAAGATGACCCGACTGCAATAACTCGCAGCGACAGGATCGTGCGTAACCATCACAATCGTTGATTTCCGCTTTTCATTCAGTTCGCTTAATTTGTTCAAAAGATCGGAAGCAGACTTGGAATCCAGCGCACCTGTGGGTTCGTCAGCAAAGATGATGCTAGGTTCATGGATGAACGCACGGGCAGCGGATGTCCGTTGTTTTTGCCCGCCGGAAATTTCATTTGGGTATTTATTTTGGATATCATCGATGCCCAGTTCTTTTGCCACCATAAGGAAGCGGTCAATGGCTTCTCTTTTTGGGGCGTTGGAAATCGATAATGGTAAAAGGATGTTTTCCTTTACCGTCAACGTGTCTAATAAGTTGTAATCCTGAAAAATGAACCCTAAGTGATGTTTCCTGAACTCGGCGAGTTTCTTCTCTTTTTTGCCGGTGATCTCCTGATCTTCAATGTGAATCGTCCCTTGGCTGACCTTATCGATGGAGGAGAGGACATTCAAAAGCGTCGTTTTACCTGATCCCGAGGCCCCCATGATACTGACGAACTCCCCTTTTTCAATGGAAAGGTCAATTCCTTTCAGTACTTCGTTTTTCATAAATTTATTTCCGTAGCTTTTACGGACTTTATTCGCTTCTAAAATGGTTGACATGGTAGTGAACCTCCTTGATTAACTAGTTCCATTATAAAAGGGGAAGAGGGAGCAATTCCTTCGATTTATCTAACAAAAGAGCGAAGCATGTGACATTTTTGTCACACGCCTCGAATGGTTTCAAATTCATTCATTTTTGGAAAGGTTAATGTGAACGTCGTTCCTTCGTTGAGTGTGGAATGAACTTCAATATGAATATGCAGCGACTGGGCAATTTTTTTCGTTAAGTATAGTCCCATTCCTGTAGCGGCGTGGTCTTGATGCTGAGTGGTCGAGGTGAATCCTTTGTTGAAGATGCGCGGCAAATCTTTCGCATCAATTCCGCGTCCCTCATCTTTGATTATTAAGACGGTGCGGCCCTCTGATTCAAAGCTGTGCAGGTGAATGTCGGACGTTTCACTGTACTTCACAGCGTTCGTCAGTAACTGCCGTACGATAAAAGCGAGCCACTTTGCATCACTGAGGACAGAGGCTGCCTCCAGATCCAAATCAAAGCCAATACCTTTTTGCACACACCACGATTGTAAGGTTTTGATTTCTGAGAAAATTAAATCCTCTAAATCCGTTTGTTCTACATATAAGTCATTTTCGATAAACGGCATACGCTTCTGATGCAGCT
>NZ_JRNX01000828.1 GCF_000786645.1 Halobacillus sp. BBL2006 | reverse complement strand
AAACAGCGACTTGATTAGTATATCATGGTTAGTTGTTTGAAGTCAACAACTTTTTTCATGATTTTCTTGTGAGCCGTTTCCGGCTTTTCGCTTCTCTCTTAAAACGACGCTTACTAATATACCATGTGATGTCGTTATGTGTCAATAACTTTTTAACATGAATTTTTGTAAGCTGTTTTTTTACTTCGCCACTCTGTTGAAGCGACAAGTAATAATATAGCATGCTATAAAAAACAGCGCAACCCTTTTTTACTATTTTTTTAGAATTCCTTTAAATAGATTGCTGGATTACAAGTGACCCAGTCCATAAAAAAAGATAAGGACCTTGATCCTCATCTTTTCTAAAGTACCCATAAATGTATTGCGGCCAGCGACAAAACCCCCGGCACCCCCAACAGACCGGACACAACAGCTGTAAAACCGTTGATAGGAACATGTAATCCAAATTGGGCACCAAAAAGGTTTAAGAAAAAAAGAAGAATGACAGCTACGATCAATCTGGTCAGTGCTTGTCCTACCCATTTAATAGGAGCCGCTGGTAAACCAATAATTAATAAAAAGGGGATGGCAAGTCCCAACAATAATATTACTAGCACCGGATCCATAAAAAACCCCCTGTCCATTAATACTGTTTCTAAATCAGTATATGTACAGGGGCAGGGAGATAGTACAGGGTTTATGACAAAGCATTGATTCCACGAAACCTTGCTTCTCTTAATAGATAGAAGTATTTCGCTTTGACGAGCGCTAACTGAGTCAGTCCATCATCACTCGGCTCAATACTTTGTTCAATGATCGCGTTCAATGTTTCCCACTCATGTTTAAGCTTTTTAATATTAAAAAGGAGCTGCTGGTCGAATTCTTTCGTCATCTTTTTATTCCTACCGAACATTCCAACCACCCTTTTAGAGTTCTCTTCTTCCTTCAAGAGCTTTGGATAACGTCACTTCATCGGCATATTCCAAATCTCCTCCTACAGGGAGACCGTGAGCGATGCGTGTCATACGTATCCCGGACGGCTTCACTAATCGGGAGATATACATGGCCGTTGCCTCTCCTTCAATGTTCGGATTAGTGGCCAGGATCAGCTCTTCGACCCCTTCATCTTTCAGTCGGTTAATTAAGCTTGCGACATTAATGTCTTCAGGGCCAATGCCATCCATTGGAGAAATAGCTCCGTGCAGGACGTGATATTTCCCACTGAACTCTTTCATTTTTTCCATAGCAATGACATCTTTCGGGTCTTGAACCACACATATTAATGTCTGATCCCGTGACTCGTCCTGACAAATCGAACAAGGATCTTGGTCTGTGATATGACCGCATATCGTGCAATGAGTCAGTTCTCTTTTAGCATTAACCAAAGATTTAGCAAAATCGAGTACATCGTCTTCTTCCATCTCTAACACGAAAAAAGCCAGGCGGACAGCCGTCTTAGGGCCGATCCCTGGCAGCTTCGTGAAACTGTCGATCAGTTTAGATATTGGTTCCGGGTAATACATGAAAATTCCTCCTAGAACATTCCTCCAGGCATACCTTTCGTGAACTGTCCCATAGTATCATTCGTTTTATCGTCGACTTGCTTCAATACATCATTTGTTGCTGTGATGATAAGATCCTGAAGCATTTCTACGTCCTCTGGATCCACAACTTCTTCATCAATTTCGATATCCGTGATTTCTTTCTTCCCGTTAGCAATGACTTTTACCATTCCGCCACCAGCAGAAGATTCAAAAGTCATTTCGTAAAGCTCTTCTTGAGCTTTCATCATTTTCTTCTGCATTTTCTGCATTTGTTTCATCATATTGTTCATATTTCCACCACCACGCATGGCAATTCCTCCTTTAAGTTTCTTTCATTAATCTTGGATTTCTATTAACTCATCTCCCACGAGTTTACGTGCTTCAGATACCAGTGGATCCTCTTCGCTTCCTTCAGAAGAAGGCGGCTCCTCTGTATCTTCCTCCCCATCGTCATCAGGGGAATTCTTCTGCTTACGCACATATTCTTCTCTTAATTCCTGCCAGTTCTGTTCAGGAATAGGAATGATCGTTAATGGTTTTCCAATGAATTCTGTCAATAAAGGCTCAATCGTTCTTTGATGTTCCAAAGCTAAAGAACAATGGATATCATAACGAAAGGCTAACACTAACGCCTTAGACGAAGCTGCTCTCGGCTTACTGTTCAGTAAAGTCGCGTGAGCAGGAGCGTTGTTTTGCTTCAATGCATCCATGAAATCAGCCCATCGGCTTTGGACCTTTTTGATTTCTTCCTTAGACGCCTCGTTCAGCACCTGACGAATCCGTTCATATGGAACATTATAGCCTTTTCTTCCGGATTTTGCAGGTGTCCGCTTCGGCTTCGATGGTGCAGGGGCTTGTGGTGCTCCTCCGTTTTGCTTGAGGTTCATCAATTCTTTCTCAAGCTCGTTGATTTTTTTAGATAACTGATTAAGGGCTTCCGCTTCGGCTGGTTGAGATACAGAAGAGGAAGAAGGGACTTCCACCATATTCAAAAGCGCAATTTCGATGAACACTTTCGGACTTGTCGTCCACTTCATCTCTTGCTGGCATTGATTCAATTCTCGAATCGCTTGTTGGATCCAGCTGGCGGATAATTGTTCTGCCAGACCTCGGAAAGTTTCATCCGGGATCGCACGTTCTAAATGATGCTCGAGAGCAGGTGCACTCTGAAACAACAATACATCGCGAAGGTAATAAATCAAATCAAAGACAAAACGTCCGGGGTCTTTCCCTTGCTGAATTAATTCATCAACTGCCTGAAGGGCTGCCTTCACCTCTTGCTCGTGCAAAGCACTCACCACTTCAGCCAATTTCCCCTGAGAAACGGATCCTGTAACAGCCAGTACATCATCGACCGTTACTTCATCTTCACTATAAGAGATGGCCTGATCAAGCAGGCTCAAAGCATCTCTCATCCCGCCTTCAGCTGTCAGTGCGACAATTTCTAGAGCTTCACGGGCAATGCTGATTTCCTCTGCTGAAGTTATTGCCTCCATACGATCAACCATGGCTTTCTGAGAAATCCGTTTAAAATCAAAGCGTTGACACCTTGAAATGATCGTTAATGGAATTTTATGAGGCTCTGTCGTAGCTAGAATAAAAATAACATGGCGGGGCGGCTCTTC
>NZ_JRNX01000827.1 GCF_000786645.1 Halobacillus sp. BBL2006 | reverse complement strand
CGCCATCGGTTTGTGCACTCGGCCATGGAAATCGATGCCGATTCCAATGTCTTTACCTACCGAATCCCTTACCGCAGCTACCCGCTCGACGGTTTCATCGATCTTCCGATAAGAATCAATATACTGCAGCTCTTCCGTCCCGTTCATCTTGATGGCGCGGAACCCTTTATCAACAGCTTCCTTCGCGGCATTGCCCACGTCAGAAGGACGGTCGCCTCCGATCCAGGAATAAACGTCAATCGAGTGACGGCAAGCCCCGCCCATCAGTTCGGACACGGGTGCGTTGTAATATTTGCCTTTAATGTCCCACAGGGCCTGGTCAATGCCGGCAATCGCACTCATATGAATCGGGCCGCCGCGGTAAAAGCCGCTCCGGTACATAACGTTCCAATGATCCTCGATTGGGAGTGGATCTTTCCCGATCAAATAGTCTTTCAGCTCGTGAACCGCTGCTTCTACCGTTTCCGCACGGCCTTCAATAACCGGCTCTCCCCAGCCTTCTATGCCTTCATCTGTCGTGATTTTCAAAAACAACCAGCGTGGCGGGACGACGAATGTTTCCATACCAATGATTTTCATTACGCTTTCTCCTCTCTGACCTTTTGGACTTCAGCTGTAAACTGACGGGCAAGGGCCGTGATGCCAGCGAAATCCTGTTTATGTATCAGTTGTTTATCGATCAAAGACCCACCTGCCCCAACGGCCACTGCTCCGCTTTTAATGTAGTCCCCTACATTTTCCGTGTTCACTCCGCCTGTCGGGATCATAGGGATGTGACCAAGCGGTCCTTGTAAATCTTTAATGTACGCTGGACCGAATGTAGACGCAGGGAAAATTTTCACAAGGTCTGCGCCTGCTTGGTAAGCGTCTACCATTTCTGATGGAGTCAGGACGCCAGGAATCGAGATGACCCCATAACGATTCGCCATTTGAATCAAGTCATGATTATAGTTAGGTGAAAAAACGAAATCCGCACCTGCAGAAATAGCTGATTGGGCTGTTTCAGCATCGAGCACCGTACCTGCCCCCACAAGTGCCTGCTCTCCCAGTTCTTTTTTCAACTCACGGATGATATCAAACGCCCCGTCCGTATCAACCGTCACCTCGAGTGTCGTTACACCGCCTTCGACTAAAGCTTCTGCTAACGGAAGGACATCTTTCCTTTCCGGACGGCGGATGACTGCGATTACTCCTGCTTCTTCAAGCTTTTGTAGATGTTCTACTTTTTTCATACTTCTCATCCTTTCTAGCGTTCAACGTCAGTTTGACGTCCACCTGAGTGCATGAAGGAGTCAAGCTGCTCATGAGAAGGAACGCCTTCGAAATCTCCATTCATTTGAACGACAAAAGCACCGACTGCATTTCCTTTTTTGACGGCATCAGCAATGGAAGAACCTTCAAGTACTCCGCTGATTACACCCGCAGCAAAGCCATCTCCAGCTCCGACTGGATCAATGACTTGTTGGACAGCGAACCCTGGGACGAACCCGTGGTCTTTTCCATTTGCATAATACGCCCCTTCGGCTCCGAGCTTGATGATGACGGTTTGTTCGTCACGAGTAAGCAGGTGTTCGGCTGCTTTTTTATACTCTTCTTCTTCAGTTAAAAACGCCGCTTCCTCGACACCTGGCATAATGATGTCCGAAAGGGATGCAATTTCTAATAGCACTTCGCGGGCATCCTCATGATTTTCCCATAGTTTATAACGGATGTTCGGGTCAAAAACGACCGTCATCCCTGCATCATTCGCTGTCCTGATGGCATGAAACACGGCTTCTTTACACGTTTCACTAAGGGCAGGAGTGATCCCCGTCACGTGAAGAACTTTAGCTGATGTTAGGTAAGTATCGTTTAAATCAGATGGAGACATGGTACTTGCCGCTGACATATGACGGTAATAGTACACATTCACGTGTTCTGAGGTTAATTTTTCTTTGAAAATAAGGCCCGTCGGTGCTTTCTCCGTATACGTTACAGCTGACGTGTCAACACCTTCGCCTCGTATGAACTTATGGATATACCGGCCGAATGGATCTTCTCCTAGCTTGCTGATCCACCCTGTCTTGTGGCCAAGGCGTGACAAACCGATGGCTACGTTGGATTCGGCGCCTGCGATTTGCTTTTGCATCTGGTGCACGTATTCAAGCGGCATTTGCTCCTGCGGACTGAAAAGCACCATCGTTTCCCCTAAGGTCACGACATCTAGTGATTTCATGTGGTTTCTCCTCCTTTTTGATAGGTTTTATAAAAAGTTGTTTTTCATAAAAGAAGTAATACTTACATAGATCATCAAAGTTATTTAACAAACGTGCAGGATTATGGAAGACTCAATTCCGAGATACTTTGGTTCCGACGCCAGAATAGAGTCAGGGGTGGCTAGGGAAACAACTCGTCCAGCTGCAACGCCCAGACAC
>NZ_JRNX01000826.1 GCF_000786645.1 Halobacillus sp. BBL2006 | reverse complement strand
TCAAAAGTGGCATCTGGATTCCAAGCCACTTCCCATAAATTGTTCTCAGGATCTGCAAAATAGGAGGTTCGCCCTCCCCAGAACGCATTACTCGGCTCCCGTAAAATTTCTCCCCCGAGCTCTCTTACTTTTTCAATGACTTCATCTACCTGTTCTTTTTCATCGACATTGATCGCAAGTGTGACTGGGTTGTAGCCGCCAGATGATCGATTCAATTCCACTCCTGCATCCTTCTCCAACTCTTCCAATGGAAATAGTGTAAGCATCACTCCCGCCGTTTTAAAAACGGCATAAGTATCAGAGCTAATATCGGCTTCCTCCCAATCTAATTTTTGATAAAAAGATCTCAGTTTCGGTAAATCTTCGGCTCCTAGTGTAATTAATGAAACTCTTTGTGGGATCATTCTTCCACTCCTTTTTTAAAATCTGCCTATATTGTACCGTTAGTCTGCTCCTCTGTATTGTAAAAATCGGACACTTTTAACGAATAAGGTGTCACTCCGATCCTCTTTTTTATATCTTTTGAAAAATGAGATTGATCATAAAAGTCGAGATGGTCGGGCTGTTTGAGCCTTGAAGAGGAAGAACGGTCAATCCATTCGCAGAGAACCGATTGAAACCGTATAACCTGGCTGAACTTCTTGGGGCTCATGCCGATGTGTTGATCAAACAAGCGCTGAATACGCCGTTTGCCGATCACTTCTTTTTCACTGAGATCACTTACTGCGGCCATTCCGCTAGAAGATAAAATACGAAAGAGAAGGTTATCTAATCGACTTTCATTCCTAATCATTCTTACATCAGACTTTAAGACGCTGATCAGGATTCGATCACAAGTTTGAATCAACTCGTAAACGTTTGGTGAAGCATAAAAGGCTTCGCGTAACTTCCGCGTTAAGGAAGGATTAATATCCTCCAAACCAGTAAGCCTCTGAGCCGCTTCTTTCGCATTATGACTAACAAATGCCGTAAACTTTCCCGGATAGAAGCGGATGCCGAATGACTTTTTTACGGAATAAGGATCTTCTTTAAACGTGAAGTAATCTTCAAAAATGCCACAATGTAGAATGTCACATTCTTCTGAGAGTTTATTGTATTCGATAATAATGTCTGTACACCCATCTGGAATTATGGTTGAAGTACAGTTCGGGTCATCGATTATAGCTTTCGGCTCAGAACTCCAGTAGCAGCATACATATGGCTCTAAAAAGGGATGAGGTCGATATTCGCAATAGTTCGTATGGGGACTTGTCATGATTTTAGGACTATACGTATCAAATAAACTAGTCATTCTCTCCCCTCTTCCCTGTGATAGGATTCTATGTATTTTATTCCACAGGAATCGCCACTTCTCCTTTTTTGCATTCGAATAAATTCTACTTGTAGATGATCGTCATATAATCTAATGAAAGGTCTAATAAGGAGTGGTTACAAGTGAGTGAATTCCATATATTTTCGATAGTTACAGTCGGGGTCATTGTTATTGCCTCCATCATTTTAGCCAGCAGATTCCATAGGACTCTTCATCACAGCCAGAAGATGGTCATAGCAATGGCCACGGGTACAAGCCTTGGGTTGGTCATTGGGCTGCTAGGAGCTGCCTTTTATCAGGACAACCTGTTTTTATCCTTGCTCATCAGCCTCAGTGGAGGAGCAATCCTTTCAGGTTTATGCAGCTTTAAATTAGGAGTCGTTTCAACTCTGGAAGGTGTTACTGCTGGCTTGATGGGTGGACTGATGGGGGCCATGCTAAGTGAAATGGTCCTGCCAAACCAATCCCTCCTCTTCATACAATTATTATTAACTTTGGCGGCCACTAGTCTTCTTCTCTACCCGGTGCTTACAAATCTATCTTCTAATCATAATCAGATTACTTCTAAAAAGTGGTTTTTGAAACCATTTCTTATTTTGCTGCTCGTAGCTGGATATCTCATAGGGGGAAGTCTATTCGATGCGACCCCGAAGCACCAGCCCGTTGATCAGCATCATCATATGGGATAAAAAAG
>NZ_JRNX01000085.1 GCF_000786645.1 Halobacillus sp. BBL2006 | reverse complement strand
ACAGAAATGTATCCCGAAACCAAAAGCAACATGCGGGTTAGGCTTACGAGTAATATCAAATCTATCTGATGTATCAAATTTCTCTTCATCACGATTGGCTGAAGCAAGAGAGGCTAATACTAAGTCTCCACGCTTAATTGTCTTTCCATGAAATTCCAAGTCAGATTCAGACCACCGTGCGGTTGTGAAATCAACCGGACTATAATATCGAAGACCTTCTTCTATAGCTGTTGTAGTTAATGAAGGATCATTTTTTAATTTTTCCAACTGTTCAGGATGCTCAAATAATGCATACATCGTGTTTGAAATCAAGTTCACAGTTGTTTCATGACCGGCGATGATCAATAGGACCACCATTGAATACAATTCGTCACGGTTGAGCTGTTCCCCATCTTCCTCAGTCTGCAGCAAGTTTGATATAAAATCGTCTGCTGGATTTTCTCTTCTTGCTTCAAACAATTGGGTCAAATAATCTGTGAACGCCTCGACATCTTCCATAAAATCCGTTTGAAACTCATCAGAAGCTGCAACAATAGTGTTGGACCACTTCCTGAACTTATTCCGATCCTCGGATGGGATTCCGAGAAGCTCACTAATGACAATAATAGGAAGAGGAAAGGCGAATTCATCAATAAGATCGACAGGACCTTCTTTTTGATTCATTTGGGCCATTAATTCATCAGCAATTTCTGTGATTCGCGGTTTTAGTTCTTTAATTGTTTTCGGGTTAAAGTAAGGTTGGACCAGTTTACGCAGACGTGTATGATCGGGAGGGTCTACATCAAGCATCATATGTTGAAAGATATTTATACCGTCGTCTTCCTGTTTTTCATGAGTTTGGCTGGAAAAAATTTTTGTCTGATCCTTCAAAAAACTCTTACTTTTGAGCATCTCTTTCACATGGTCGTGTTTCGTGATGATCCATGTCGTTTGATTGTTTTGAGAGGACATAGCGAAGACAGGGTCTTCTGCACGTAAATGTTTATAGAATGGGTAGACATTTTCTTTAAAATTAGACTGATAAATTCTCTCCATATGATCCATTACATTTCCTCCTATGTATTTCCTTTTGACTGGTTTCTTCAATTATATAAAACAAGCGATAAACTCACAAACAATATATGGAAAACTAGTGAATATTAATTAGCAAAAGAGATTATTTTTCAAAAAATTCACTAGGTAATGGGACATCCGTTTATACATAGATTCCACTTCCTCCATAGGATAACAATAGGTTATTATATAAAGGAGATGGATCATGTTTTCTAACATGTTTGGGAATATTGAGAAGAAGACAGGGGTCAAGATGGAAGATGTTATGAAACTTGCTAATTCATTGAAGTATGCAGATTTCCAGGATGAAAAAACGGTGAGAGACGTCATCAAGAAAGTATCAAAGCTGGCTAATAAACCCGTATCTAAGCAGAAAGAGGATATGCTCGTAAAGACAATCACAAGTGGTAAAGTGCCAAAAGACTTTTCTTCTATTGAAAAAATGTTAGGTAAGAAGAAAAAATAGTAGGTTCATTTAAATGAAAGACGTCCAAGAATGAAAGGTTCTTGGACGTCTTTTTTTCGCTTATTCATACTGAAAATCAGGTTCATTCCATTTTTCATCTAGTTCGACTTTCAAAGAATGATTATCAAAATACCACTCGTCATCTTCTTCAACAAAGTATGTGATATTTCCGACTTTCGTTTCTGCAATAGGTGCTTGAGGATCTTCAAACTTGATGGCTAATGAAAACCCTGGCTGAAGCCCCCCTACACCTCCATAACGCACATAAAAGCGGAGATTTGCTTTTCCTTCTACGTCTAATTCATCTTCATACCATTTGGCTGCTTCTTCTGATACAGTTAAATTCATAATCTCAGCTCCTGTTCGTTTCGATTAATCATGTTGTTATGTTGTTTCCTTATTTTTTGTATCATAAACATCTCGCGTAGCATAATGAAAGACACCCTAAACGAACAATCGTTTAGGATGTCTTTCATTTTTTGTTCTGCTTCTCTGGCACAGGGTCAAACCCGCCTTTATGGAAAGGATGACATTTGGAAATGCGTTTCACTGTGAGATAAACCCCTTTGAAAAAACCAAATCGGCGAAATGCCTCTAATCCGTATTCAGAACAAGTCGGTTGAAACCTGCAGGAAGGAGGGAAGAAAGGGCTGATTCCCTTCCTGTAAAATTGAATCAAGGTAATCATGATATACTTCACGAGATCACCCTTTACTCATTTTCTTGTTTTTTGTCATAACTCAATGATGCTACAGCATCATGAAGGTGGATGGATTCTTCATTTCTGCATTTAACAGTAAATGATTCTATAAAAGTATATTCATATAGATCAGCCGCCACAAGTCTTACAATATCCTCAACAAAACGAGGGTTTTCATATGCTTGTTCAGTTACCATTTTTTCATCAGGGCGCTTTAAAACAGGGTGGATGCGGGCGCTGGCGTTACTTTCAGCTGCTTCAAGCAGTGCTGCTTTCCAATCAATTTCCTGCTCATTAAAGTCATCCGTCAGTTTAACTGTCATGGTGACATTCCCGCGCTGGTTGTGTGCACTATATTCGCTGATTTCTTTTGAACAAGGGCACAATGTTGTAATCTTTCCAGTTAAGGAAACGGTAACGTCATGTCCGGTTTGTTTATGATATTCTACTCGAATCGTTGCGTCTGCATAGTTCATTCCTGCAAGATCAGAGTAAGGACCTTTGCGCTCAAAAAACCAAGGAAAAGAAACTTCTACTTCAGCGTTCTCTTGTTTCAACCGACCTGATAACTCTTCCGTAAACTCCTTCATAGTGGATATATCAACAGCAAATCCTTCATTGTGATACTGATCAAGCTGTTCTGTAAAACGGCTCATGTTCGTTCCTTTGCTCCCTTGAGCAATAGATGAACCAAAGGAGAATGTTCCGATTGTTGTTTGAATTTCAGGATTTAGTTGACTGGGGATGCGAATTGGGTGCTTTACATTTGATATCCCAACCATATCAATATCAAAAAGAAAATCTTTCTTTGAATTTTGTAAATCAGCCATGCCTTTTTTATCAACAGGTTTTGTTTTTGGACCTGGTTCGACAGAGCCGAATAATTTATGTCGCTCTTCCTTACTTGGTAGTGATTTGTTGTGATTCAATTCAGTTTTATTCATAGCAAAGACTCCTTTCAGGCCTTTATTCTACGTCAAAGTATACAATATGTACCTTTAATTATACAATTTAATGCTTCTCGAAATGTGCTCCATTTCATAACCTTAGAGTGGCATCCAAACAGTAGAATTATCCATAAATAAAGCCCGTGCAAGATGCGCGGGCTTATCTTGTTACATCCAGGTAATTTTAGGTTCAGTTTTGTTCATAATACGTTTAATATTCGAACGGTGGCGGTAAATGACGAAAATCGTAAATACGGAAACGACGATCGTCAGTCCGTAATCCTTAACTATTACTGTCGCAACAATTCCAACGAGTCCGGTAATCATAGAGGAGAGTGAGACATATTTACTAATATATAAAATGATGAAAAAGGATAATAACAGTATGAAGAAAATGATTGGATTGACTCCTAGTATGACTCCTCCTGAGGTAGCTACAGCTTTTCCACCTTTAAACCCAGCAAAAAGTGGATACATATGACCAATTACTGCAAATATTCCAACGACCAGGGTGATGACATCTGCACCTAAAAAGAAAGGAAGAGCAGCTGCGAGCGTCCCTTTGAGGATGTCTGCAGTGGTTACTAATAGTCCAGCTTTGATGCCTAGTACTCGGAATGTATTGGTTCCGCCTAAATTTCCACTCCCATGATCTCTTATGTCAACACCATAGCCCACTTTACCAACGATTAAGCCTGACGGTATTGAGCCTAATAAATAGGCGAGAAGGCTATATAAAATGTATTCCAATTAGCTCAACTCCTTAACTTCTTTATTCTAGTTTATCATGAGTTCTTCTAGTAAAGAACATTAGATCATGTTCCTGTTTTTGTTCTATGTAAATAGATTTCAAATTCTCAATTTAATGCCAAAAAAGCTTGAGAACAAGGGAAACCACCGCAACATCCTCCTATTATACCAATTTAGAGCCTGGTTACAAGGCTATTTTTCGTGTCATATCTTCGCTAAATGTTTCGAATTATGGAAATTTGGTTATATACTATTGATCTAAATAACTTTAGCAAAAGGGGGAAGTTGATGATCACCTTTAAGGACGTAACCAAAACCTATCCTGATGGCACGACAGCTCTGCAAAACATTAATTTAAAAGTAGAGGAAGGGGAGCTGTTGACGCTGATCGGACCGAGTGGTTGCGGAAAAACAACAACAATGAAGATGATCAACCGTCTCATTCAACCAACAGAAGGGACGATTACCATACATAATAAGGATATTCGAGAATATAACATTCACGAACTACGCTGGAATATTGGTTATGTATTGCAGGAAATTGCGCTGTTTCCACATATGACAATTGAGGAAAATATCTCGATTGTTCCTGAGATGAAAAAATGGGGAAAGAAGGATTTATCGAGACGAATTGATGAACTGATGGACATGGTCGGTTTAGATTCAAAGAAACACCGGAAGCGTAAACCAAGTGAGCTCTCCGGAGGGCAGCAGCAACGTGTCGGAGTCATACGTGCCTTGGCTGCAGATCCTGATATCATTCTGATGGACGAACCATTCAGTGCTCTTGACCCGATAAGTCGTGAGCAGCTTCAGAGTGATATTCGCAAGCTTCAACAGGAAATTCAAAAAACGATCGTCTTTGTAACTCATGATATGGATGAAGCGATGGCGCTAGGTGACAGAGTATGCCTTATGAAAGAAGGAGAAATTGTTCAGCTTGACACACCTCAAAACTTAATCCTCCATCCTGCGAATTCTTTCGTAAAAGACTTCATTGGAAGTAGAAAAACACCGTGGCAAACGGCTGTGGATGTAATTATGGATCAAACGAAAAGTCAAATCTACTCCATTTCTGACTGGGAGGCAAACCAAGTTCCTGACTCAGGTGCTTATGCTCTAAAAGATGAAAAAGGAATATATACAACCTGTGTCCAGGACGGTGAGACATTTGATTTTCCGTCATTATCTAATGGAATGATCTTAAAAGAAGCCATTACTGTCTTTGAGAAAAAGGACTACCCATTACTTCCAGTAGTTAAAGGAGAGCAATTGATCGGAACTCTGACTTATAAAGACATTGTGCTGCACCTGAAAGAGAACACAAGCGAAAACGGGGTGGTGCAGAAATGAGTGCTTTTCTTGACGTATTTACACAAAGACAAGACGTATTATGGGAAAAGATATGGGAACACTTGCAGATTTCAATTATAGCTTTAGTGATTGCTACATTGATTTCAGTGCCCTTAGGGTTATTATTGACCCGTTATCAACGCGTAGCTGAGCCGATCATAGGTGTAACCGCTGTTTTGCAAACCATTCCGAGTTTAGCGGTTTTAGCTTTTCTTATTCCATTATTCGGCATCGGTCAGACACCAGCGATCATCGCGTTAACTGCTTATGGA
>NZ_JRNX01000825.1 GCF_000786645.1 Halobacillus sp. BBL2006 | reverse complement strand
AAAAGAAAAGATAAAACGATAAAGAAGATGATGGAAGAAATCACCCACCGGAGTGCGTTCCACATGGAAAGGAAACCTTCAGATAATCCGAAAAAGGAAAAAAAGTAAACTCCAACGGCATGACCCATCACCGGCAACAGAAAAGCGATTCCGATGACAAACACCATAGCAATCGTTAATATAATGGCAATGAATCTAGAGACTATAAATGGCCGGTCTTCTTCCACATCATGCGCGCGGTTAAACGCGCGCATGATCGCGTTCACTCCGTTTGACGCTGCCCACAGCGTTCCTACTAAACCAATTGACAATAGACTTCCGTTTTCATCCTGTAATAACGATGTGACATTTTCAGTAATCATATCGAACGTTTCTGGCGGAGCATATGTCTGGACCAAGGCGAGCACTCGATCTTCATCAATATGTAAATAGCCAAGTAAGGTAGCCAGGAAAATCATGAAAGGAAATAACGATAACAGAAAAAAATAGGCAAGTTGAGCTGCCATCCCTGCTACATCGTCTTCACCAAACCGGGAAAACAACTCTTTGCCGAACGCTATGATATTCTTCATGACATTCCTTCACCTCTGTGATCAAGAAGCCTCTTTAGGGTCATCAACAGCTTTCAACTGCTGCTCCACTTCTTGGTTGATTTCGCCTACTCGATTCAACATCTCTTCTGCTTTGTTGAGGATTTCGATCAGGTCTTCTATACTTTTATTAATGCGGTTGGACAAATATTCATAATTCACTCTGATCGAGTGGATGGCTTCAGACGGATGCGTCACATAGCCTTTACATGAAGATCCTACGGAGCGAGATTTACTCCCTACATACTCCCTGGTGTCTCTGTCTAAAAGCATGAGCGCACCTCCAATTACTGCCCCTGCAAATACGCCTTTCCATAGCTTGCTCTGTCCCATCAAAATTCCTCCTTATAGTTGATGATTTTCTTTAATATCTTCAAGCAGCTTCCTACACCCATCACTCACTAACTCATATACATATTCGAAATTACCTGTAAAATAAGGGTCCGGAACTTCCGTTTCGTTAACTTCAGGTACATAATCCAAAAGCTTGCCAACGACTACGTCATTTTTTTCACGAATGGATTTTAAATCATTAATGTTCTTATCGTCCATAGCGATGATGTAATCAAAGTCATCCCAATCGGTCTCCTTCACCTGACGGGCTGTTAACCCTTCATAGGAAATTTGGTGATCATCCAATATCTTCCTTGTTCCTTCGTGAGGCTGGGACCCTGTATGCCAATGACCGATACCAGCGGAATCCACTGTGATCTGATCACTCAGTCCATCTTTTTGCACTAAATCTTTAAATATCGCCTCAGCCATAGGTGACCTGCATATATTACCAAGACAAACAAACAATACACGAATCATTGTACTTCCTCCATCTATAGTATTTCATCATTACTAATTTCTATGAACACCATAAAAATCCTTCTCCACGACAGAGATATAGTGGATATTTTCCCCTAATTTGACGAAATAAACTAAGATTCGATTTTTAATATTTTCAAATTCCCTTGACTTTTATATGAAATTTTCGGAATATTTTATATATAACTAAAATTCTACATAAAAAGTGAAGGGGGATATCATGGAGGAGAGAAGCGCATTATATAACTTTTTTGATACCGCAAGCGGAATTGTATGGGGACCTTTTTTATTAATATTATTAGTAGGAACTGGCGTTTATTTGACATTAAGACTAGGGTTTCTACAATTCAAAACTCTTCCTTACGCACTTAAACTGGCTTTCAAGCCTAGTAAGAAGAAAAACAAGAAAGA
>NZ_JRNX01000824.1 GCF_000786645.1 Halobacillus sp. BBL2006 | reverse complement strand
TCCATTTTGTTGACTTCCGGGAGAATCTCAACGCTTTTCAAGCTTCCCATACTGTCAAAATCAATCCTCAATAAATCCCCTGGCTTTGCGGAAGCGATCAATCGTTCTTTTAACACTGGAAGTTCATTACCGCCTGCTTCCTCGTGCACCAAAATGGCGAACGTCCCCTCAAATCGATCCAATCTGTATGTGTTCACCGCTTCAACACCCTTCTCTTGTTTTAGTAAAAAATTATGAAAGCTATTAGTTATCAATTCCCTATCTATTATTGACTAAACATGTCGAATGATTTCCAGTATGGACACATAAAAATCCCCATGCTATAATTAGACTAACGAACGTTAGTTAGTTACGAGGTGATGGTATGACCCAACAAAAAATATTAGATGAGAGTTTAACTTTATTCGCAAACCATGGATATGAAAACACTACTTTAGCCAATATTGCCGAGGCCGTCGGTATAAAGAAGCCTTCTTTATACAATCATTTTGAAAGTAAAGAAGCGATCTTTCTTAACGTGCTCGAGGATGTAGCAAAAATAGAAATGGATTATTTAGCTTCGCAGGCGGATTTGTCTGCTGACCATACAATTTATGAACGCTTACATCATATCTATCGGTCCTATTTGAATCATATGGCAGACTCGACGGAAGGGATGTTTTTTAAGCGTGTCACCT
Organism: Halobacillus sp. BBL2006; assembly: GCF_000786645.1. Lineage (GTDB taxonomy): Bacteria > Bacillota > Bacilli > Bacillales > Halobacillaceae > Halobacillus. The sequence continues at coordinate 2,325 of NZ_JRNX01000824.1, read as the reverse complement.
TCTTCCCACCGGAAGAATTCTCTGAACAGATCAAAGAAGTTTTTTTGATGGTAGAAAGAAATATGACCGCTATTATCCTCCCCGTCATTGAAAAAGGCATTAAAGAAAAGGTACTGCGCCCTCTTTCTACTGATACGTTGACGTCTGCTTTTTATACGTTAATCGACGGTCTTTTCTTAGAAGAGAACTTCTATGATAAATCCGTATTTGAACAAAGACAACAAGCGAGCTGGAATATATTCTGGCTTGGGATCAAGGATCCGGAACTGGAGGAATGAACTATGGCATGGATCTACATTTTATTGGGAGCCGTGTTTGAAATTGGTTGGGCGATCGGGCTGAAGCTTTCTGAGGGGTTTACAGACCCGTTCTTTTCAGCATTGACTGTGGTCAGCATTGGAATTAGTTTCTACTTTTTCACAAAAGCATTAAGCATGATTGATATAGGTACTGGTTATGCGGTATTCACTGGAATAGGTGCAACAGGTACAGCATTAATCGGAATGATGTTTCTTGGCGATTCAGGTGGCGCTGGGAAGCTCTTTTTTATTGGTCTCTTAATCATAGGAATAATTGGTTTAAAATTTTCGAATGGATCATCTGAAGAAACACAAACTGAGTAGGAGGGTTTTTCTATGGCATGGATCTTTTTATTATTTGCAGGCATGGGTGAAATGTTCGGGATGTTCTTCTTAAAGCTATCGGACGGGTTTAAGAAACGAACACCTTCCCTGTTGGCCCTTCTATCTGGTGCAACAAGTTTTTATTTTCTTTCGCTGTCGCTTAGAGAACTCCCGATCGGGACAGCCTATGGCATATGGACGGGCATCGGCTCCGTCGGTACTGTGCTGTTAGGGATTTTCTTTTTCAAAGAGGGAGTAAGTCTTAGTCGAATCGGTTTCATTGTATGTATCATTGCCGGTGTGGTCGGCTTAAAAATCGTTTCTTAGTCTCACATAAGCTTGATATTCTTACAAATTGTAAGTACAATATAGTAGGAATTTTTAATTATCGACAATTTTCTGCATTATTCTGTTTTAAACGACATTATATGTGAATTCAAATGAATTTTTCAGTGTAACGGAGGAAAGTTAGAATGAGGAAAGTATTATTTGCAATTCTTATGTTCATCGTGATCGGCTTCGGTTTTGTCGGCTACTCCAATCTTGATATGGATACTAATCCGGATATTCCTAAGGAATCCAAACAATATTAATTATTATAAGAATGGCCCGCTTGTATGCTGTACAAGCGGGCCGTTTTTTCATTTTTCCGGGAGATTGAGTTTTCGGTCCTCTCCCCAAGTCTTCTCTAAATAGTCATCACGACCTGAGTTGCCGCGGTAAAATTTATACCTGAGTTCGTTCTTTTTATAATAATCCTGATGGTACTCTTCGGCACGATAGAATTCTTCTGCTTTTTCAATTCTTGTTACGATCTCTTTTTCAAAACGACCTGTATTCGCTAACGCTTGTTTGGATTGTTCCGCCAGCTTTCTCTGCTGTTCTGAATGGTAATAAATCGCTGTTGTATACTGATATCCTCGATCGACGAACTGTCCGTCATTATCTGTCGGGTTGATCTGTCTCCAGAACACTTCAAGCAGCTGCTCATAGGTGATTTTTTCCGGATTATAGTACACTTGGACTGCTTCCACATGACCCGTTCCCCCTGCAGAAACTTCTTCAAACGTTGGATTTTTTGTATCTCCGCCTGTGTACCCAGAAACGACTTCACTTATGCCTTCCAATTTTTCAAATGGAGGCTCCATACACCAAAAACAACCACCCGCGAACGTCGCCACCTTTGATCCCTCTGGAATATCTTTGTCTGTAACGGCCACACTCTCGTAATTACGTTTCGTCAAATAAGCATAAGCTTCTGGAATGACAAAAACTCCAATCAGCAACAACGCTCCTGCCAGGATGGACCATTTTAAGCGTTTGCTCATGATGTTCACCTCATCACACTTGATTTAATTTCATCATAGCACGAAAGGAATTCTTCTCCCCAGAAATAAGCGGTTGCTTACTCTTCATCCTCAAGTGTCAGCCCTTCTACATGTTTTCGATCGAGCTGTTTCCTTATCTTCCTGTATTCTTTCGACTTGAAAATAATATTAAAGTCGTAATCATCAGGGTAAAGCTCTTTCGCAGGAATATGGAGTTTTAACCGTTTATGGTTATAATTCCGTTTTTCTCCTTTGACCTGAACGATGTAATTCCCTTTGTCATCAGGACCTTTGTAAACGATCCCCATCTCTTCTTCTGATGAAATGAAGACATTATCCCCCATCTGAAACTTTGGTTCTTCTCTTTTTTTCTT
>NZ_JRNX01000823.1 GCF_000786645.1 Halobacillus sp. BBL2006 | reverse complement strand
GCGAATGGACGAACAAGCCCGCCACTAGGGAAGAATAATGTATTTGTTACCTACCAAAATAAGTTGCTTCAGGAGTGGAAGGGCTTTGAAAAAGAAGATAATGAAGTGTTGATCGCACTCAATCATTATCCTGTTATTGATGAAAGAATCGATCAATTGAAAGGGACGACCTATTATAAATTCAGAGACTATGACCTGATTATTGCTGGTCATTACCATGGAGGCCAAATACGAATCCCATTCCTTGGTGCGCTCATCGTTCCTGAAGCGTTTTATGATTTTGGAGGCTTATTCCCTCCGCAAGACCGCGTGAAAGGGTTGTGGGAATATAAAGGGGTGAAGCAATATGTGAGTGCGGGTCTTGGGAGTAGTGATGCTGTTGGATTCTTGAATTTCCGTCTTTTTAATACTCCTGAGATAAATCTTCTAACATTAAGGAGAGAATAGCTTACTATAATCATTTAATAGGAACCTTCTTAAATTTATCTGTATTTTCAGAATAACTTCTGCTATACTTTTAAGTAAGTAAATATATTCGGCAAAGGCGCCAATATCGTTAGCTAATACTAACGATATTGGCGCCTTTTTTTATTTAACTATTAAAAAGAGGGTGAATTCGTTTGAAACTATCATGTCAATTACGAAACGAAACCTACCATTTCAACTCCATCAAGGATGTGCTGGCAAAGGCCAGTGAAGAAAAGTCCGGAGATGTTATGGCAGGCATTGGCGCGAAATCTTCACTAGAACGTATGGCAGCTAAGTACACGTTGAGTGAACTTCAGCTGAAAGATATTTATGAGAATCCTGTCATTTCCTTTGAAACAGACGAAGTAAGTAAGGTGATTTATGAAGACGTCAGTCAATTTGTTTATAAGGAAATCTCCGGATGGACAGTAGGAGAACTGCGCGAGTATATACTTAATCATTCGACTAATTCAAACGACTTGAAAAGGTTGAGCAGAGGGTTAACGAGTGAAATGATCTCCGCTGTCGCTAAATTAATGTCGAGCATTGATCTGGTATTGGCTTCCCAGAAGATGAAGCACCAGGCTCATTGCAATACGACGATTGGAGAGCCTGGACGTTTGGCTTTTCGCTGTCAGCCTAACCATCCAATCGATAATCCAGAAGGAATTTTAGCTTCTATTAAAGAGGGATTATCCTATGGATCTGGGGATGCTGTGATTGGGATTAATCCTAATAATGAGGCGGTGGATTCTGTAGCCAAACTTCTGACGATGAGTCATGAGTTCATGGGAAAATGGGAAATCCCGACTCAGAATTGTGTCCTGGCTCATATAACGACACAAATGCAAGCGCTTAAAAAGGGAGCACCTGTCGCGCTCTTATTTCAAAGTTTAGCGGGTTCACAGTTGGCGAATGATGATTTCGGCGTCAATGCGGAGCTCTTAGATGAGGGTTATGAATTAATGAAGTCAAAAGGAACGTCAGCCGGTCCGAATTTCTTTTACTTTGAGACAGGGCAAGGATCGGAGGTATCCTTAGACGGTCATTCCGGGGTAGATATGCAGACACTGGAAGCAAGGACGTATGGATATGCGCGCAGATGGCAGCCGTTTATGGTTAACAACGTCTCCGGCTTTATAGGTCCCGAAACATTATTTGATGGCAAGCAAATGATCCGTGCAGACTTAGAGGATTTATTTATGGGGAAAATGCATAACTTGCCGATGGGAATCGCCCCTACGTACACGAACCATATGAGTGCGGACCAGAATGACCAGG
>NZ_JRNX01000822.1 GCF_000786645.1 Halobacillus sp. BBL2006 | reverse complement strand
TGATCCCGCCACTAGGGAACCAATTCGTTATCAGTTTGAAAGATACATCGTTATTCTCCGTTATCGCTGTCGGTGAAATGCTTTATATGGGTCAGCAATATTACGGCATCACGTTTGCGGCTTTCGAAGCCCTGACGATGGTCTGTCTCATGTATCTAGCTATCACTGTACCAACAGCGCTGTACTTACGTAGAGTAGAGAGGAGACTTGACGTATGATGATCACCGTGAAAGACTTGCATAAATCTTTTGGTAAAAATGAAGTATTAAAAGGCATCGATTTAGCCGTCGAAGAACAAGAGGTTGTTTGTGTGATCGGGCCTTCTGGGTCTGGGAAAAGTACGCTGCTTCGCTGCCTTAATTTGCTCGAAGAAGTAACTTCAGGGGACGTCTTCATCGAAGGCGATAACCTAACGGATCCTAAAATCAATATTAATGAAGTCCGTTCCCGTGTCGGGATGGTGTTCCAGCACTTTAATCTTTTCCCGCACATGACCGTGCTAGATAACATAACGCTTGGACCAAAAAAAATTAAAGGGGTCTCAAAAGCGCAGGCAGAAAAAGATGCTTTGCCCTTGCTTGAAAAAGTAGGGCTTTCCGACAAAGCGGACGTCTATCCAGAAAGTTTATCAGGCGGTCAAAAACAAAGGGTTGCCATCGCACGTTCACTAGCCATGGAGCCTAAGATCATGCTTTTTGATGAGCCGACATCAGCCTTGGACCCAGAACTTGTCGGTGATGTCCTGAACGTAATGAAGGACCTCGCCAAAGAAGGGATGACCATGGTTGTGGTTACCCACGAAATGGGCTTTGCTCGTGAAATGGGAGACCGTGTCATTTTCATGGACGAAGGTATAATCATGGAAGAAGATAAACCTGAAAAAATCTTCGGTAATCCAAGCAATCCTCGTACTCAAGAATTCTTAAGTAAAGTATTATAAAACTACCCCCTGTGGAAACGAACTCCGCTTCCACAGGG
>NZ_JRNX01000821.1 GCF_000786645.1 Halobacillus sp. BBL2006 | reverse complement strand
CTCACCACATGCCCATGGAAAGCGAGTGATTTCCCGGACCGCCTTTTTCTATCCAAGGCAACGGAAACATGAGAAAGTCTCGAAACTGAGTCTTCTAGAATAGGGAGCTTTAATGGAATAAGTAAAGAACTTGCCTAAAAATGATTTCTATTTTTATATCTGATTTTTTCACCACCATATATAACAAAATCTATTCTTTAAATAAGTGGTGGAGGAGGCGGTCTTTATCATCGAAAAACTGTTTCATCACGCTATAGTGGTCCGTTTTTTCTAATGGCACTTCCTCCATCCTCTGTTCATTTAGCTGTATGATTTTAGCTTCTCTATAAGCCATTAACAATGGAGAATGAGTGGAGATGACGAATTGCGATCCTTCTTCAACTAACTCATGAATCCTTGCAAGCATAGACAATTGCCTAAGAGGTTAAAGTGCTGCTTCAGGCTCATCAAGAATGTACAATCCATTGCCACGGAATCTTTCATTAAAAGCAGCAAAGAAAGATTCCCCATGCGATTGTTCATGCAGTGATTTCCCTCCAAATGAATCTACTATTCTAGCGCCTCCGAGCGGGTCTGAGTCTAATTCCTCAATGTTTGTGGCTACATTATAGAAGGTCTCCGCTCTAAAGAAGAAATGATCTTTCGGCTGATAGACTCCCCTCACAAGGCGCAAAAACTGATCTAAATTTGAATGTGAAAAATAACCGGAAAAATTGAAATTACTTGTTCCGCCCTCTGGATCGAACCCTAAACCAACAGCAATTGCCTCCAGCAGAGTTGATTTACCCATTCCATTTTCTCCAATGATGTAGGTGACATTGGGATGAAAGTCGAGCTCTTTAAAATATTTCAGTAATGGAAGATTGAACGGGAAACGATCAAAATCACTTATCTCCTCTGAGAGGAGGTACATTTGTTTTAAGTATTGATTCCGTGTGGTCAGCTTCATTCGTCAACTCCCTTTCTACGAATGCTTGTGTTTTCTGCGATAAAGTAAGCGCCTGCTGCCGCTATGAATGAAGGCAGCATAGAAAACACACCTATATCGGATGCGATCGTTTGGGGAGCGGATTGGAAATTTGGAGTATAAGCAAGAGTATGGATGAATCCGACCAACCATTCTGCTATGAACCACAGAATTATGAAACTAAGTATGAACACTAAGAATTTTTTCATATAACCACCCCTCCCCTCGTTACGATTACTCCTTTAAAATCGTTTCATTTACTTTTGAACGAAGGTTAGAAACTATTAATACTTTTGTAAGATTTCCTTAAGTGATCTGTAAGTCCTCTTGGGTACACTTAAGACAAATCGAAAGGAGATGAGCAAAGATATGAAAAAATGGATGTTGATTTTAGGTATGGTGTCCGTATTTACGTTGGCTGCCTGCGGATCAGGTAATGGAGACGAAGACCAAATGGAAGATGAGCAGCAGGAAGAGATGGATAGCGAAGTAGAGATGAACGGAGACTCTGGAGAGATGAGTGACGAAAACTCTGAAATGGAAGAAGACATGAACGATTCTGAATCAGATATGGAAAACGGAGACGATATGAATGGAGACAGTAGTGACATGGAGAACAGCGATGACATGAGCGGCAACAGCAATGACATGAGCGGCAACAGCAATGATATGGAAAATGACTCTATGGACGAACAGTAAAGGCTTCCGTTCCCTTTTCATGTTCATGCTATGATATTAAAAAGCGAACATAAGGGGGATTGGACATGGATCAGAGATCTGTTTTGATAGCTGATGATGAACCTTCCATCGTTGATGTATGCAAACGATATTTAGAAAGAGAGGGATTTGATATTTTCACAGCGGCCGATGGCCAGGAAGCGCTTGATGTATGGAGAAAACATCACCCCGAC
>NZ_JRNX01000820.1 GCF_000786645.1 Halobacillus sp. BBL2006 | reverse complement strand
TTCTTTTCTTTTGTTTGCTTTTGGACATAAGTCAATTGAAGTTGAACACGATCAAGACTTTCTCGGAGCGCGTACATGAAGGCATAGCCTTTAGCTTGTGCCCAATAAACAGGGTGTGTTTCTTCGGTTAATTCGTTTATGTCCAAGGAGGTCGATTTGATCTCATCAATGACAGGACCATCTTCCGTAGTTAAAATTCCGTCACAACGCCCTTGCAAATGAATAGTAAGTCCCTCTTCAACAAATGAATGCTCCAAATATACTTCTTTTTCATCATCTTCTTTATAGTTGCCTTGTACTTCCTGATGAATCACTGTTCCTTCAGTAAGTGAAGAACTGCTTCTAAACCGATTGTCTATACTTCCCGTTTGATAGACATATGTCACCAACTCCCGAACAGAGACGGAAATTTTTTCATCCATAACCTCTCCCTCCTTTCATAAAATCTGAGTTTTACCCTCAATTTACTGGACCCTTTCACGTATGTCTATTGTATAACTTTTCATGATATAATAGTGGTTAAAACTTTTCAATTTCACATTAGGTGGAATCATCATATAATATTATTAGAACCAATTACCCAGAGGTGATCATCATGAATAAATGGAAATGGCTAGCATCGATACTGCTTTCCTTAACGATCGCCTTTTTCATTATAGCCGTTTTTGTATATACACCTGATTCTGCCCCTGATAGCGAAGAAACTACATCCTTGAATAACGATAAAGAGGGTTCAAATAAAGAAAAACCTGCGGAAAAACACGAAGATGGTGCGTCACAGCCGGAGGATGTACCTGCTGGAGAAAATGAAGGGACATTGAGCGAAGGGCTTCGCGAAGTGTTCACAAGTGTGATTGAAAGTGCCCGGGACATTTTTATACGTGAAGACCTCAATATCGTTGCTATAGGTGATTCTCTTACCCAAGGTGTAGGGGATGCAACCGATAATGAAGGCTATGTCGGAATCTTAGAGAAAACCTTCAATAGTAATGAAGGAGTAGAACAAATTGATATAGCCAATTATGGCAAGCGCGGGAATCGAACAGATCAACTACTAGAACGGATGGATTCCGAAGATATCTCAGATTCTCTAAGAAAAGCAGATCTAGTATTAATTACGATCGGCGCCAACGATGTGATGGAAGTGGTTAAAAGTAATTTCACAAGTTTGAATTACCGAGATTTTGTCGCTGCACAGAAGGATTATGAAGAACAGCTGGACGAGATTTTCCAACGGATTGAAACATTGAATCCTGATGTTCCTATTTATCTCATAGGTCTCTATAATCCTTTTGATCATTACTTTAATAACATTCCTGAACTTGGGCAAATTATTAGTGATTACAACCGCATTAGCAAAAGCGTGATTAATGAACATGAGCAGGCCACATTCATTCCGGTTAAAGACATCTTTGCTGGGTCAGAAAAAGACCTTTTATGGGAGGAAGATCACTTCCACCCAAACGAAAGAGGCTATAAAAAAATGGCCGAGCGCGTGTTAGAATATATTCGTACTGATATTGAACAATAATACAGGTGGAATGCTTACATGAAGCGAATTTTTTTAAAAAATAAGTGGCGAACCTCTTTTTGGCTGTTAGCTTTTGTGAATATTGGAATTATTGCGTGGTTATTATCCCTTGTCTTTCTACCTAGCTCTTATACTCTCGTTAACGTAGACAAAGAGAAGCAGAGCGCCGACGCAGAGTTTACAATTGTATCCACGAAACAAAATTTAGAGCAGCTTGCCAATGAATATCTGAGTGAATTGTCGACGCAAACGGTGTTCGACTATTCCATTACCCTGGATCGAAACGTAACATTAACTGGTAATATTAAAGCCTTCGACCAGACGATCCCAATTAAGGTGGAACTGAACCCAGTAGTCCAAGAAAACGGTGATCTCGTATTGGAGCAAGAAAGAATTTCCCTCGGACAGTTACCTTTACCGAATAAAAAAGTTCTCGATTTTGTAAAGGACAATTACAATTTGCCAGAGTGGGTCGTCGTAAATCCGAATGAAGAGAACATTTATGTAGGTGTTACTCAAATGGAAACTGCTAGTAATTTCAACATTCGGGTAGACCGATTCAACCTTAACTCAAACCAGCTAGCTTTTAAGATTTCTGTACCAAGAGATTCGTTTCAGTTCGCTCAAAAAGTGGTAGAAGATAATTTTTAGAGAACCGCTTAAAATGCGGTTTCTTTTTTATTCTATAAGCTTGAAGGATGAACGAAAGGCAACGCTGTGATAAAATCGACCTAACAAACAAGCGAAAAAAGGATGTGACAGGATGCGTGTTGTAAACAATATCGCCGATTTAATAGGAGATACCCCCCTTGTCAAGTTGAATCGAGTAGCTCCAGAAGGTGGAGCTGATATTTATATGAAGCTTGAAAAATATAACCCAAGCGGCAGCGTCAAAGATCGTGCCGCTTTTAATATGATGGCTCAGGCTGAAAAAGATGGATTATTGAAAAAGGGGTCGACCATTATCGAGCCAACTAGTGGGAACACTGGTATTGGCATTGCCATGAATGCGGCCGCAAGAGGCTATCGCGCTATCCTTGTGATGCCTGACACCATGACTCAGGAAAGAATAAATTTATTGAAAGCTTATGGGGCAGAAATCGTCCTTACTCCCGGAGATTCAAAAATGCCTGGAGCGATTGAAAAAGCAAAAGAACTGGTAGAAGAAATCGACAATAGCTTTATGCCAATGCAGTTTGAGAATGCAGCGAATCCTGATTCTCACCGTTTTACGACCGCTACTGAGATCATTGAAGCTATGGACGAGCTTGGAAAACCCCTTTCTGCTTTTGTATCCACAGCAGGCA
>NZ_JRNX01000819.1 GCF_000786645.1 Halobacillus sp. BBL2006 | reverse complement strand
TGTCATTCCTGCCATAAATTCCGTACGATAATTCGTCCCTAATTCCTTAAACTTGAAATATTCCTTCATAAAAAAACATCCTCCCTCTTCCTTTTTGGCACCTCTTCTTTCGGTGTCAGGTACCAGTTTCTCTCTTTTGTGTACCTGGTACCATTTTTCATCTTGGTGGTGTCAGGTACCGGTTCTCTTCTTGGCAGTGTCACGTACCGGTCTGTTCACCCTCGGTACCTGACACCAAATCTACACCAAATCTGTCACGGCGGTACCTGGTACCACAACCAGCCAAACCAGCGTCTAAATAATAAAAGACACTCTGGGGAAATCCCAGAGTGTCTACCTGTTTACGCGTAAATGGACGATTCTCAGGAGAAGCGATACCTCTCCTGTATGTCATCTATTCACCAGCGTAGTCAGACCTATTTACGGCGGTCCGGTAGAAACTCATGGGCCATATCCCCAAAATTATACGAAGGTGTACCTATTTGTTTGATTTTTTTCTATCATACA
>NZ_JRNX01000818.1 GCF_000786645.1 Halobacillus sp. BBL2006 | reverse complement strand
CCCCCAGCCGCCGATCCGTTGGGGACTTTCTCCAAAAATCACGGAATAGGCAATGGAACCTGTGCCGGCAATTAAAACATTCCCTTCCATCGAAAACGTTCCACTCGCTAGCGCTCCATAGGCATCATTATTCACCACAATGAACCCACTAAAATCAGGAAACACCTCAGCGATCCACTTTTTCCACCTTGTACGGTCTTCGATTCGGTCCCCGCCAGCGGTAGATACATAGATGCCTTTTATATTGTCCTTATGCAGAGAATTCGTAAATCTTGCCATCATTGATTTAATCGAATCATAGACTTCTTTTTCACTGCGCGACTTTAAGTTGGTCGATCCAGTTAATGTACGCTCCATCATTCTTCCATGCTGATCACATAAAAAAGCCTCAGTTTTCGTACCCCCGCCATCGATTCCTATGAAATAACTATTACTTGATTGCACCTTGGGTCAGTCCCTCCATAAATTGCTTGGAAGCGATGAAAAATAGAATCATCATCGGGAGTGAAGCAAGTGTCAGTCCAGCGAATAAAGCTCCCCAGTCGGCAGAATATTCTCCGAACAAGGAGAGCATTCCCACCGGTATCGTCTTCTTCATATCATCGGTGATAAAAATTAGTGGAAAGAAAAAGTCATTCCAGGACTGAATGAATTGAATGATCATCACCGTTCCCAGGGCTGGCCGCATCAACGGCAGTACGACACTCCAAAGAATTCTTAAATTCCCTGCGCCGTCCATCCGTGCCGCTTCTTCAAGTTCTCTGGGCATTGTTCTAAAGAAACCGGTCAGAATGAGAATGGACAAAGGGATTCCTGTTGCGACATACATAAAAATCAAAGACCAGAGAGAGTTTAAGAGATTCAAATCTTTCATTAAAATAAACAGCGGCACAATTCCAAGCTTAATGGGCAGCATCATTCCCATTAGAAAGAAAAAAAAGATCATGTTGTTCCACATAAATGTAAATCGCGCGATATAAAATGCAGCGAGTGAAGATGTCACAAGAATGAGAAGTACAGAAACAACACTCACGATGACACTGTTTTGGAAATAAGTCATGAACGGAATGATTTCAAGCAAGTTGCGGTACGTATCCAGGGAAAATGATTGAGGGAACGCAAGCGGGCTTGT
>NZ_JRNX01000817.1 GCF_000786645.1 Halobacillus sp. BBL2006 | reverse complement strand
ACTAGGAACGATGGTCGTCATGGATTCTGTAATCAGACTGTTACCCGGAGTACTTGGAAATGAACAATCTGCACCTCAGGACTCGTTCTCGGATGGGCTGCTGGAGCATCCTCACTACACGAGGCCGGCAGATTTCAGAGGGTATCAAGTTCCGGAAGTCCTTCTATCAGGGAATCATGCGAAAATCGATGAATGGAGGCATTATCAGTCTCTTAAGCGAACCTATGAACGTCGCCCTGATTTATTGCAGAAAAGAGAGCTTACTTCACAGGAGAAAGCTTGGATAGAAGAGTGGAAAAATCGTTAGATGACCTTGCGAACTCTAGTGGTTTATGATATATTTATTTTTGTGCTTAAACGTTCGGTTTAAGTGGAAAACGATGTTCCGCTGCCTCTTAGAAGGTAAGAGCATTAGTTCAAAAGGAGTGAAACACAATGCAACAATTAATTCATGACATTACGAAAGAACAGCTTCGTACGGATCACCCAGACTTTCGTCCTGGTGATACTGTCAAAGTACACGTGAAAGTTGTCGAGGGTAACCGTGAGCGTATTCAGGTATTCGAAGGTGTTGTCATCAAACGACAAAACGGTGGAATTAGTGAAACATTTACCGTACGTAAGATTACTTACGGCGTAGGTGTAGAACGTACATTCCCAGTTCATTCACCACGAATCGCTAAAATCGAGCGTTCTCGTCGCGGTAAAGTCCGTCAAGCGAGACTATATTACTTGCGTAACCTGCGCGGTAAAGCAGCTCGAATCAAAGAAATTATTTAATTTAGTAGAAAGGAGCTTGCATCTGCCAAGCTCCTTTTTTCTAATCATTGTAAGGGAATGGGGAATAGTAATGAAGAAACAGTGGTTAGATTGGATTAAAGCCTTCGTTATTGCAGCTGTTTTAGCAATTATTGTACGTGTATTCCTATTTGCTCCTGTAGTGGTAGAAGGACCGTCTATGTTATCGACTTTGCATAGTAGTGACCACCTGATTGTCAGTAAAATCAACTATACGTTAGGATCCCCTGAGCGTTTTGATGTTGTAGTCTTCCACGCTACCGAAAAAAAAGATTACATAAAGCGAATTATAGGGTTACCTGGTGACCACGTTGAATATAAGAATGACAAGTTATACATAAATGGTGAAGAAGTGGCGGAACCATTTTTAAATGAGAATAAAGAGCAGCTGGCAGCAGGTCAAACATTAACAGATGATTTTACAATTGAACAATTGCCAGGAGGATTTGAAGAGGTTCCCGCCGGGCATTACCTAGTGTTAGGAGATAATAGGGGCAATTCTACTGATAGCCGAATGCTAGGAGTAATTTCTGATGATCAAATCGTTGGCGAAGCTGTATTGTCCTACTGGCCATTGAACCGTATAGAATTTATCAACTAGGAGGCACTTTATGACCATACAGTGGTTTCCGGGACATATGGCAAAGGCAAAACGAGAAGTTGCTGAAAAGTTAAAGCTCGTTGATTTTGTAATCGAGCTAGTTGATGCTCGTGCACCCTTGTCATCTCAAAACCCGATGTTACATGATATTTTGCAAGAAAAGCCTAAAATGATGGTACTAATGAAAAAAGATTTAGCTGATCCAAATATAACGAACGAATGGCTAACTTACAATAAAGATAGAGGAGTTCCTTCAATATCGATTGAAGCAAATAAGAAACAGGACATTCAAAAAGTTATTCAATTGGCTAAGGATCTTGGAAAAGAAAAGTTAGAGAAGTTAAAGGCGAAAGGCATAAGGCCACGGCCATCAAGAGCGATGATCATTGGTATTCCAAATGTCGGAAAGTCAACGTTGATCAATCGCCTTGCTAATAAAAAAATGGCTCAAACTGGTGATAAACCAGGAGTGACGAAAAAACAACAATGGATCAAGGTGAAAAAAGAGTTCGAACTTCTGGACACACCAGGTATCCTGTGGCCGAAATTCGAAGAAGAAGAGGTCGGCTACCGTCTAGCTTCTATTGGGACAATCAAGGATCAAATCTTGCCGAAAGAAGATGTGGCAGCCTATGTCCTGGATTATCTGAAGTCGTACTACCCTTCACTGCTGGAAGCTCGTTTCGGCTTTGCCGAGTATGATGATATAATGGATGCTTTTGAGGAAATTGGCAAGAAGCGTGGTTGTCTGGAAAGCGGCGGCCATATCAATTTTGAGAAGGTGTCTGATGTAATCCTACAGGATTTACGTACAGGGAAGCTTGGCTTAATCAGCTTTGAACGTCCATAATCATCCATGTTAAAAGCGCAAAGTGGGACGACCACCTTGCGTTTTTTTCATTACATAGGATTTGCTATCAGCTCAGCTAACGTTTTTGTAATAATTTAGATAATAAAGGTTATTCAACAAACGTGTAGGATACTGGAAGACTCGATTTCGAGATGATTGTGTGTAATAAGGGTCGTTGGGGAAGGGCTCGCTTTCCTGTGGGGGAACCGGCGAGCTTTCTCGTGCTGCGCCCTGTGGGATCTCGCCTACTTCCTTCTCCCACGGG
>NZ_JRNX01000084.1 GCF_000786645.1 Halobacillus sp. BBL2006 | reverse complement strand
CGAAAAGCGGAGTGTATTTCCGAAGCGGTCATTAAGAGCAATCCATTACTTCTAAATTTCCCTACCCTTAATTTGTTCGTCTTTAGATTGGATCCTTTTAATTATGTCCCAACCCCTTTTTATTTACCAAATCATGATGAGTACGTCTGTTTCTTCGTAAGAAGCTCCTTCATCTCTTCCGGTGGTAAAGGCTTACTAAAGTGGAAACCCTGATAATACGAACAGTGGTTTTCCATCAGAAACTCTAATACTTCCTCATCCTCTACCCCTTCTGCAATGACTTCCAATTTAAAAGCATCCGCCAGTTGGATCATCGCTTTAACGATTTCAGCATCACTGGGATCGTGAAGAACACCTTTTATAAATGTTTGATCTACTTTTAAATAATGGATAGGGAACTGTCTCAAATAGCTGAGAGAAGAATAGCCGGTTCCGAAATCGTCAATCGCCAGTGAAACACCTAATGCTTTTAAGTCCTGCATTGTTTTAATGCAAGCTTCTGTGTTTCTCATCACACTATTTTCCGTGATTTCGATTTCCAAGAATTGAGGCTCCAACTGCGTCTCTTTTAAAATCCTGTGGATCTTCTCAGCAAAGTTTTTCCGCTGAAATTCATTCGCTGACACATTGACCGCAACCCTCTCAGGTGCAAAACCTTCCGCGATCCACGTTCTACTTTGCCGACATGCCTCATATAAGACCCATTCATCTATTTGCTCAATCAACCCTGTTTCTTCAGCAATAGGAATGAACTTACCAGGGGAAATATACCCTTCTTCCGGATGCACCCAACGAATTAACGCTTCCATGCCACTAATAAAGCCTGTTTTCACATCGACTTTCGGCTGATAAAACAAGCATAATTCATTATTGCTTATCGCTTCGTGTAAAGCTCCTTCCATCGAAAGCATCTGATTATGGTACTGATTCATTTTCGGCGTGTAAAATAACATGTTTTGTCTGCCATTCATTTTGCACTGATGCATGGCTACATCGGTATGGGCAATCAATTCGTCTGCCGTTGCAGCATCTTCCGGGTAGAGAGCGACACTAATGCTCGCTGTCAAGAAAAGCTGTCTGCCCATCAGATGAATCGGCGAACTGATTTGCTGCAAAAGTTGTTTTCCTAATTGACGAATATCCTTTCGACCTCGATAATCGCCAAGCCGAATCATGAATTCATCACCTCCCAGGCGATATAACTGATCTTCACTGGAAAGAACCTTATTGATTCTTTCAGCCATTATGCGGATGACATGGTCCCCAGCAAGGTGCCCCATCGCATCATTCACATATTTGAATCGATCAAGATTACAGAACATGAGTCCGAAGCTTCTCCCCTTTTCATGTAATTGCTCAGATAAATCTTTTTGGAGCTTACTGCGGTTGGGTAAGTCAGTCAGGGTATCATGAAAAGCCATATGTTGAATACGATTCTCAGCTTTTTCATAAGAGGTAATTTCAACGGAACTCCCGATAATTTCTACAACCTCTCCTCCTTTCCGAACTGGGGAAAGGGTGGTATAAAAAAAACGTCCTTTGTAGAGGTGTTTATAGGATACAACTTTCCCTTTAAAACACTGCTCATATTTTTGTTGGTAAAAGGACGCTTTCTGCCAGCCGAAAATCTCCTTTAACTCTTTTCCTCTCAACCTGTCAGTCGTAAGCTTAAGGTCTCTTGCAAGTCTCCCCTCAAACAGGGCATATTGGTATGTATGATTTTCCGTTTTGAAAACTTTGAACACAAGATTGATCAATGCATCTATAGTTTGCGTGAAGTTATCCTGATATTGACCCGTCAATTGATTTTCTTTTTGCTTATAATCCGTCGTATCCACCCCGAATACGGCAACTGATTCTAATTCATTATTATCATCTCGTTGAGGTAAGATGGTCGTCTTCATCCAAAAAACTTGATTGTTCTTATGTTTAAAGGATAAATCCCCGACAAAAACGTTTTCCCACTTTTTTTCATTCCAATATTGAAAGAAATCTGCATTCCTTTCGTCATCAGTAAGGAGCTGATCGAATGAGAAACCTTCAAGCTCTGCCTTTTGATAGTTTGATAGATTGATGAACTGGTCATCCCATTCATCCACAAACCCGCGCTCATCTAAACACAAAAGAGTTCCAAAATGATGCAAGGAACTTCGAAAGTTTTTAAATGCATCCAGACTAAACAAAACGCTTTCCTTCAGTTTCGTCAAGTCTTCACGTGTCCATTCCTCAAGACCCTCATGAGCCAGTTTTTCGATGAGATGCTGTATCTGATCTAAATTAAATTCCGCCTTTCGCTCTAACCTCATTTTAAACCTCACCTCCTGTCTTTAATCTTTCATCCTTATTCGATCGATTCTATACATCTTGGTCCTTCATTCTTAGCAGCGTTTACGTACTCACTTACTTCATAGGCTTCTAAATCTTCCATACTCATTTGCTCAACAAATTCATGAGCCTGGTCAGGACTCCACTTTATGGGCTCAATCCAAAGATCTTGCTCTTTTTTGGGAAGAATAACAGGCATACGATGGTGAATGTCCTTCATGAAAGCGTTGGCTTCTTGAGTCAGAATCGTACAAGTGAATCGTTCTTCATCATCCTTTTTCCATTGATCCCATAGCCCGGCGAAAGCAAAAAGCTTCCGATTTTCAAGAGAGATTCTGAAAGGCTGCTTTCCGGAATCTGTCTTTCTCCACTCATAAAAACTGTCCGCTATGATCAAGCAGCGCTTTTTACCCATTAATTTCTTGAAACTAGGCTTCTCATGAGCCGTTTCGCTTCTGGCATTAATTATTTTATATCCGATCTTCGGGTCCTTCGCCCAGGAGGGCACTAACCCCCAATGCATGTATCCGGCGCGTCTTTCTTCTCCATTATGAATAACAGCCAATACTTTCTGCCCAGGGGCGATATTGTACCTGGGTTCATAATCTTGAAGCGAATGAGGAATACCGAACTCCTCTTCTATTTCAGCTTTGTCAGCAAAAAGTGTAAAACGTCCACACACAAAAATCCCCTCCAATATAATGTTCATCAATTAACACAAGGTGAAAAAAATACTATTAATTAATGTAACCAAAGCGAAGTGAATTAAGACTATCATACTAGAAATGATTACCTTTTGACAGTTGCTTGTTGATACAATTTTATATTGAGAAAGTAAAAGCGCCAGACACATTATCTGGCGCTTTCTGTTGGTTATTGAGATAATCCATGCATAATGAAATGAATGGTGCGATCTATTTCTACATCATCATTCCACTCCAAATCCGGTGCAATAATAAAACGGGTAACAAGAAACCCTACGATTGCTGATATAATCATCCTAATCATTGTTGAATTCGGAAAATCAACCAGCTTCCCATCCGCTTTCAAGTGGTTGAGTGCTTCTTCGAATTTTGGGAACACCTCTTTCAAAAACACCTCTTGAAAACGTTCTTGAAGTTCAGGGTGAAAAGCGACCTCCTGAATGACAATGCGCAACAATGGAGCATTCTCTTTTGCGAAGTGGAATCTGTTCTTAAGCACCGTTCGCAACAATTCCTCGAATTCCTCGGGAGGTTGACTGAACACGTTTTTTGCAAAATGAGTCGCAAAAAACGGAAGTGTAAACTTTGTCATGAATGGAGTGACAATAGATATCAGCAATTCCTTTTTTGTTTTATAGTGACGAAAGATCGTCCCTTCGGCCACATTGGCCCGTGAAGCAATTTCACTGGTAGAAGATGAAGCGTACCCTTTCTCAGCAAATATTTCAACAGCAGCCTGGAGAATTTGAGCTTGCTTCGGTGTCAGTTCTTCTTCTGTGCTATGCTCCATTTCTTCTAAAATGTTCTCGAAATCTTTCATACGCTTGCCTCCTCGGCATCTTCTGTCTCTATTATAAACTGCGGTGACGCTTCAATGCGAATATATTAAGAATCGTAAATAGCAAGGCAAACCCAATTAATATATAGATGTCAGTTTGGAAATCCGCCCATCCTTCTCCTCGAAGCATGATTCCTCTTAACGCCTCCGCTCCAAAGGTAAGAGGCATAACTTTTCCTATGGCTTGAAGCCAAAAGGCAAGACCTTCAATACGAAAAAGTCCTGAGAAAAAGACTTGAGGAACAATGACGATCGGAATGAACTGAATCATCTGGAACTCATTTTTGGCAAACGCTGACAACAAGGTGCCTAAGCTTAAGGCAGTCATGGCTAATAAAAAAGTAACGAGTAAAACATATAAGAATGCCCCCGTCATGAACAGGTCTAAAACATAGATCGAGTAAGCGGCAATGAATAAGGATTGTAATACCGTAAATAGTCCAAATCCACCTAAATAACCGAAAACCAACTCACTACGTTTGATGGGAGTAGACAAAAGTCGTTCGAGGGTCCCTTGGGTGCGTTCTCTCAAAAAAGAGACTCCGCCTACAATAAACACGAAGAAGAATACGAAAAATCCAATGAGAACTGGCCCTATATAATCAAACAAGTCCATATCCTCTGATCCATGCCAGAATTTGACTTCAAACTGCTGCTCAACACCTTTACTTAGAGCGCTTTTAAGCTCCTTCTGAACTGCTCCGGCCGTATTAGGGTCACTTCCCTCAAGCGTAATGACCGGCTTATTTTCCTTCCATTGAATCATTCCATCGATATCAGCTTCATCCAAGGCATTTTCTGCTTCAGCCAATGTCATGTCTGTCAATTGGAAATCTTCTGACTCCAATTTTTCAACGAACGGATCAGGTACATCAACGACCGCGACTTCAAGCGCAGAACTCTCACTATCAAGGACGAGCCACATGAGTGTGAGTACAAAAATCGGAGCAATAATCATCAAAGCCATGCTTCTTTTATCACGTCGAAATTGAATCAGTATTCTCTTCATTACCGTCAATGTGTTCATTTGTCCCCACCTCCATAATAAAGAAACACTTCCTCTAAGGTCCTTGCACCTATCCCCTCTTTCAGTAATTGAGGAGAGTTCAAGGCAATCACTTTACCAGAACGGAGCATTGCTAAACGATCACACTTTTCCGCTTCGTCCATAACGTGGGTCGTGACGATAATTGTGACTCCATCGCTTTTCAATCGATTCAATTCATCCCAAATCGATTGTCTCAAGACAGGATCGATCCCTACCGTCGGTTCATCGAGAATGATCAGCTTTGGTTCATGTACAAGGGCTGCAGCAAGGGACAACCTGCGTTTCATTCCTCCAGAGAACGTTTCTACAGTTTTATCTAGGTGATCTGTTAAATCAACCATATCCATGACTTCCTTAATTCTTTCCTTTTTCCTCGCTTTAGGCATTTTATATAAAGAGGCAAAAAAGTCCAGGTTTTCTCTTGCCGTCAATTCTTGATAAAGAGCATCTGATTGTGCCATGAACCCATATTGTTTCATTTGATTTAACGAAGGCATTTTCTCACCATTAAGAAAAACGTCTCCCTTTGAAGGGCTCAATACTCCGGTCATCATTTTCACAAGCGTTGTTTTACCAGCACCTGAAGGACCTAACAAACCAAAGATCTCACCTTCTTCGATAACCAGATTAACATCCTTAATAATTGTCGTCTTTCCGAATTGGTGAGATATTTGATTCATTTGCACAATATCCATCTGCAAAACCTCCATTCGTTTGTGAGTGATTACTCACTCTTAATATTACACTTTTTAAACAAAAAGTAAAGTGAGTAATCACTCATTTACTGGATAAAAAAATACAACCCGAAGGTCGTATATAGTCAGAAACCGAAGCGGCGGTTTATTTTGTTTTGATATTTATGAAAAGCACCAGATTGGTTCAACTTCCGCTTTTCCATCATCAAGTCAAAACGTATTCGCTTCTCAGAAAGCTCTTTTTTTACATTGGCAGATTTCTCTGGATCTTTGATTTCTTCAAGCAATTCTTCCAGCTGGACGATTTCTTTTTGTAGCTGCATCTCCTCAGGGAGCATATTCGCGTTTTTCAAAATTCGATAGCTGTTCCGCATTTCAGCTGGAACATAAGCGAGGTCATCTTTAGGAAGAGGTTTCCCTTTTCCAGGCAAATTCTCAAAATCTCCATTTTCAATCGACTGCTTAATCTTCTCTTCGATCAAGTGACCAAAATCCATAAAGACCCTCCTTTTATCAAAGGCTATGCTTTCCGCAGCATCTTTTCCAAAGTTCCCCTAAGACTTCCGGACAATGCATCGACCTTTAGAATACGTTTTATTCGATGATGATTGTGCCTGTCGTTGTACCGAACATCATTGACTTCACTGACAGAAACTTCGTCAGGATGCTGTTCAATCAAAGTCATCATATCCCCTGGCGTCACATTTCCTTCTTTCAGAACGCTCATATAAAAACCCGTGAACCCACTTGCTGTCACTTGAGCGGGGAAGTCATCGATTCCGTGAGTACGTGCAATAATATAACAAGGCTTACGGGGTTCAGTAATTTGAACAATCGCTTCTCCCAGCTGAAAAATATCCCCGATATGGGTACCCGTTTCTTCAATACCCTCAACAGTTACGTTCTCTCCGAACGCCGGTATAGAAAACGAGATTCCATAATGTTTTTCCCAGTGACGATAGTGCTGGGCAGGATAGAGGCATACCGCCTTATCACGACCGCCATGATTTTTTTTATCGGCTTGCTCATCCCCTTTAAAATTCAAATAAGTTAAGAAAGTCGTCTCATTTACAGGTGTTTTTCGGTACGCACTTTCCAGGTCACCTTTATCTGTTTGATAAATTTCTGGACGACCTACATTCAAGGAAAGCAATTTATATTTCATTCAACGTCCCCTCTCTCCATTTTAGTACCCATGCAGGAAGATAATCGTAACTCCATGCATCCATCGGATAATCGATAAAAATCTCTTCTCCATTTTCGTATAAAACTTGAATTAATTCATTGATCGCTCCGAAGTAATATGTGTAGAGGAACTCATAGCTAAACGGTTCTTTCGGCATATGATTCTCTGCGCACACTTGAGGATCACTGTAGTTCAAATAAGTACGGCATGGAATCGGACGAACTTCGTAAGCCATACATAACTGCGTCTCCGGGTCCAGCATTGGGCAGGGGAGATTCAACTGTTTGTAAGCGAGCTTCGTTTGCGGGTCCTCGGGATCCATGGAAAACGCCTTTTCAAGCTTCCCCGACTGATCCTTATAATAGTTTTCCCAGTGACGGAAGATCGCATTTTTTCTTTCTTCGGAAAATTGTTCAATTGAACGAAACATAATTTTCGCTTCCATCCGACTCACTACAATAGGAAAATAGCAGCAAAAAGCACAACCTTTGAAGCAATTGGGCTTCATATCACTATATGATTCCATTCTCTCAATTTCGTTATCAACTTCAGCCAATAAACTCTGAAAACCTTCAAGAATTACCTCTTCGGTATCCAATTCACTATTTAAAAGGTCATCCACAATCCTATCGAAAAATCCCGGGTCTATTTCATAGTCCTGATTGATCCGTTCGCATTTATTCAGGATTTCTTGATGTTTAAGAAAACGTGTCATTAGGTAAAACTCCCCCATTTAGCGTTGCCTCTATTATACATGTTTATCCACCCTTTTAACTACTCAATTCTCCACCAATTTCCTCTTGTTAGACCCCCAAAAAACTTTTATCATGATAGAATGTCTTATAAGAGAATCTGTCATCTTTGGAGGTACGTCTAAATGTTAGCAAATGCTGAAATCGGTATCGATCTTGGTACAGCAAATATACTAATCTATTCTAAGTCTAAGGGAATTCTATTAAATGAGCCATCTGTCGTAGCTTATAATACCGAAACGAAAAACGTCGTCGCTGTAGGGAAAGAAGCAAAGGAAATGGTCGGAAAGACCCCAAGGAACATTATTCCAGTGCGACCACTGCGTGACGGTGTCATCGCAGATTATGATATGACTGCACAAATGTTAAAGGAACTCTTGAAGAAAGTCTCGAAAAAATCAGGCATTTCTATGCGCAAGCCAACCGTTGTCATCTGTACACCATCCGGGTCCACATCCGTAGAACGCCGTGCGATTCATAATGCAGTGAAAAGCTATGGAGCGAAGCATGTGCATCTAATCGAAGAACCTATCGCTGCTGCTATCGGAGCAGACTTGCCTGTCGATGAACCTGTAGCGAACGTCATCGTGGATGTAGGTGGAGGAACAAGTGAAGTTGCCATCATCTCATTCGGTGGTGTTGTTTCTTGTAAATCCATCCGCACAGGCGGAGACGTTATGGACGAAGAAATCATTCAATATGTGCGTAAAGCCTATAATGTATTGATCGGCGAACGAACAGCTGAACAAATCAAAATGGAAATCGGCTATGCATTGGTCGAACATCCGGAAGTGATGATGGACGTCCGCGGTCGCGATATGGTGACCGGCTTACCGAAAACAATTGAACTGAAATCTACAGAGATTCAGTCCGCTTTGAAAGAATCATTGGAGCAATTACTTGAGACGATTCGTGCGACCTTAGAGGAATGCCCGCCAGAACTAAGTGGAGACATTGTCGACCACGGCGTTATCCTTACAGGAGGCGGCTCATTATTGAACGGGATGCAAGAATGGCTATCTAATGAAATCTCTGTCCCTGTTCATATGGCCCCAAGCCCATTAGAATCTGTTGCTATCGGCACTGGCCGCTCATTGAAAATGATTCAAAAACTACAAAAAGCTAGCAAGTAAACATTAGTGTGGATGCGACTGTTTTGCAACGTACGGACTGGACTGAACTGACGGAGATAAAGGAAACACGGTGAGCGTAGTGAACCGATGTTGACTTATCGTACAGAAGTGAGAGAAGTCTCGCTAGTTGCTAGGAGCTGGAACCGGATAACATTAGTGCGGAAGCGACTGTTTAGTAAAACCCCGTTCAAGATAAATCATCTTGAACGGGGTTTTTTATAATTATCTAAAAACATTTTGTCAATTTAACTTATTCGGCTAAAGCTCCCTATTCCGGAAGACTCAGTTTCGAGACTTTTTATGTTTCCGTTGCCTTGGATAGAAAAAGGTGGTCCGGGAAATCACTCGCTTTCCATGGGCATGTGGTGAGCT
>NZ_JRNX01000816.1 GCF_000786645.1 Halobacillus sp. BBL2006 | reverse complement strand
TCGCAGAAAAATAATTAAAAAAACCCGATCATCTAATAAGATGTCCGGGCTTCCTCGTTAAAACAATGATTTTATTAACTTATCGAGCGACAGTTTCCTTAAGCGGACTTAAAACATCCTTAACCGCTGCTGCCGATTTATCCAGTGCAGCTTTTTCCTCGTCCCTAAGCGGTAACTCTATGACACTTTCAATTCCATTTCCTCCAAGAATCGTTGGAACACCTAAATAGATATCTTCATAGCCGTACTCTCCTTCTAAATAGGCGATAGAAGGAAGGATTCTCTTCTTATCTTTGACAATCGCTTCTGCCATTTGCACAAGAGAAGCAGCCGGTGCATAATACGCACTCCCCTGACCTAGAAGATTGACGATTTCTCCACCACCCTTACGAGTTCGCTCGACAATATCATTTAGCTGGTCATCTGATAATAGTTTATCCAAAGGAATACCGCCCGCGTAGGAATATCGAACAAGTGGAACCATGCTGTCACCATGCCCGCCTAGGACAAAACCAGAGACATCTTCAACCGAAACGCCTAATTCCTGTGATACAAACGTGTTAAAACGTGATGTATCCAGTACTCCTGATTGACCAATTACACGGTTCTTTGGAAATCCTGTTGTTTTATAGCAGACATAAGTCATCGCATCTACAGGATTACTTAAAACAAGAATATAACTATTAGGTGCATATTTCTTCACATTTTCAGAAACATCTTTCATGATTTTCGCGTTTGTTTCCACAAGTTCATCACGACTCATGCCTGGCTTTCTAGGAATTCCAGCCGTAATGATCACCATATCAGCACCTTCAATATCTTTATAATCAGAAGTGCCTGTAATGTTCGAATCAAACTTTTGCACTGGGCTCGCTTCTAACATGTCGAGCGCTTTCCCTTTTGTCGGGTTCTTCATGGAAGGGATATCGACTAAGACCACATCGCCTAATTCTTTTTGTGCAATCATTAGA
>NZ_JRNX01000815.1 GCF_000786645.1 Halobacillus sp. BBL2006 | reverse complement strand
AAGCACCTGCAGTGAACCGGCTACAAGAATGCTATTCGCTGTAACACCTTCGCCAGTTTGGGTCGTATGATAAAGCGCGTTACGCACGTCCGGTCGGATATCGAGCTCAACGAGTCTTCGCAATCCAGGTGCGACCGGGGAGTGTGATAATACTCCACGCTCAAGCATGAGCGACAATCCATAGATCGCTTGTCTGGTAGCCGGGAAGATTGCTGCCTTGATCAATTGGATGACGAGCTCATGGTTTTCTTCAAGGTTGGCGCTGCCTTTGCTGTTC
Source organism: Halobacillus sp. BBL2006 (assembly GCF_000786645.1). GTDB lineage: Bacteria > Bacillota > Bacilli > Bacillales > Halobacillaceae > Halobacillus. The sequence continues at coordinate 1,743 of NZ_JRNX01000815.1, read as the reverse complement.
AAGTTCAGCACATAAGGCAGCAGGCCGGGCATCCGTTTACAAAGAAAGCGCGTTAATGTCGCGTGATGCGGAGATACCAATCCGGTTTCCCGCATGGATTTCGCTAAAGCCACACTTTCTGAAATTAACTCGGATCTTGTAAGGGACTTCAAGTTAGCACGATAAGCATGGACATCTCTGAACTGGTTGCTGAGCGGGGACGGACCTTCAATCGCAGAGATATATTTCTTCAGTTCAGCAACATCCCGCTCATCCGCTTCTGACTCTTTATCAAGCATCTCTTTGGCCATTTTGATCATGGAAACGGTCCGCTTGATCATGATTGGACGCTGTGCGGTTAAACGCTCGATTTCCAAAATCAACGTTTTGATCAGGGCAGTAGATGAAAGACGGCTCGCTAAAAATTGAAATAACTTTACAGCGCGCTCATCGTTTTCATTTTTTTCGATTCGTGAACTTTCTGTCGCATTCGGAAAAAGAATATCCAAATTCAGCACCATGACCTCGTTCAAAAACTCCTCAGCCATAACAGCAGAAAGAGTAGGGTGCGTGTACTTGGACTCAGCAATAGCAAGCATACGAAGCTCGCTGAGTACCTCGATGATCATTGGCAGTCCTTTAGCCTTCAAGGAACCTGCAACGAGAGGAGGTTGTAATTTGTCAGCAGATTCCCAGGGACCGTCCTGGAAAACGCCGCTTTCTTCAAAGCGATGCGCGTGCTGGTATAAGTGCTCCAGTCCATCTTCTGCATCGATAAGTCGGTTTGCCTCCTGGTAAACATCTGTTTGGTATTTCGCTTTTACGAAAGATTGAGCTTTGTTCAATTCCTCTAAGGCCTGGGCGAATCGTTCAACAATGACACCTGTAGGTTGAGGCATGTGTCCTCTCCTTTCTATATGAAACGCCTTGCTTAAACGTAGAAGTTATATTGCTCATACCCTTTCAGTAAATCTCTCATTTCTTCGCTGTCTCTTCCGTAGAAGAAAATGGTTCCATAATGGTTTCCGAAACCGACTCGTTCCGCCACTTTTCCTTGTGGTGGAGTGAACATGTCGTGCTTCTCAAAGTAAGGGTGCTGTTCAAGCTCATCTGGAATATTGAGGTCTTCCACGTAATCCCTGTTCGGATGGACCATTAGACAGCCGGCATGTCCTTCGAAGCTATATGGATCAGGGAAAAATTGTTCTATTTCTTCATCTGTTGTATTCGGATCACTGCATAGAATTTGTGCTTCATACGCACTGAATCCATACGCACGTTCAATCAGTTCGAAAATATGTCCGCCTGGCACGCGTGCAGCGACTTCACCAAAGTGGAGCGTTCCGTCTGGAGTGATGAAGTATTCCGGGTGGATGACGCCGTATTCAATTTCAAAGGCATCCACAAGCTGCTGGACCGCTCTTTCAATTAGAGGACGTTTTTCTTCTAATGAAGGGGAAGCGGGTACAAAATTCGAATAGCCTAAGCGGATGTATTCAGTAATATTCAAAAAGCGCACTTTGCCTTTATGAACAAATGCTTCACATGAAAATTCCTGTCCATCCAAGTGGCTCTCCATCAGCAATGGAAAATCCGCGTCTGTAATTTGTTCGATATCTTCTTCGGTATCGATAGCCAGGTGCCCGACGGAACCTGCTTTATCAAGCGGTTTGACGTGGATCGGATCCAAATGATCGCCATCCAATTTCAATAACGCCTCATTGACACGGCGCAAGAAACGCCTTACATCGTCTTTGTTAAACG